>CAYHTH010000001.1:0-28109 GCA_964359525.1 uncultured Methanosarcinales archaeon
CAAGCCGGATTCAAGTCAATAGAAAAAGTTCATTACGGTTTGAAGGCAGTAAAATAATATTTTTATTATTGAATTTTGATCAAATCTTCAGTAGAAAAAACTTGGATCATCTTCTGTTTTTCTTTTAAATCTCTGTCATTGCTCCACAAGCTGCATCTCAATTTCAAAGCAAGAGCCAAATAAACAGCATCTTTTTTATCCGGAGAAATCTTTTCTGCTTTTTCCATGAAAGGAGTGATTTCCTCCTTTGGGACTAGTATGACATTCCTCTCAAATAAATCAAAAAGCTCATTAAAATTTTCCTCAGTTCTTTTGGTCTTGCCTTCAAGGTAATATTTGTATTTCCCAAACTCTTCAAAAATAAACTCAGGAGCATAAAGTGTGTGCTTAAATATAATATTAGATGTTCCGCTGTCTTTTAGCAAAGCTGCAAAAAGAATATTCGAGTCAATCACCAATTCCATGCTCAGGCCCTTTTGTATCTTTTAGCCAGATTCCTGTTCAGCTCCCTCCCTAACCTTAAGGCATCCTCCTCTGTCAATGTGCTGTTAGAAGTAAATTTTTTTAAGAACTCCAAATCATTTATTCTCTGCATAAATGCCTGCCTGGCTACTTCAGACCAGTTCATCTCCGGAAAATTTTCCATCTTATTCTTCAGTTCAGATGGTATAGCTAAAGTCATGGTTGTCATAATCTCTGCCTCCAATTATGTGTAAATATGTGTAATATGTTTAAATATATAAAACTTACGATTTTAGTTTAACCTAATTCCTTGGGCTTTCATCCCCTCTGAATTAATTTATACAAATTTGACTTAAAGTGCCAGTCATACTGTAATCTTTATAAACAATTAATATTTCTATACTACTATGTCACTAACAGAAGCGCAGAGATTTCACTTAAAGAAATTCATAAAGGAGCTTGAAAACTATAGGGGTAGGCATACAGAATTAGTTAGTGTTTACGTCCCTCAGGATTATGACCTGAACAAGATAATCAACCACCTTGCGCAGGAGCAGGGAACTGCATCCAACATTAAATCTTCAGCGACAAGAAAAAATGTTACAGATGCTCTTGAAAGGATGATTCAGCATCTCAAACTGTTCAAGAGAAACCCGCCAAATGGGTTGTGCGTTTTCTCCGGCAATGTTGCTGAGCGTGAAGGCCAGCACAATTTCAAAGTCTGGAGCATTGAGCCGCCAATTCCATTGAAGACCAGAATTTACCGATGCGACAAGGAATTTGTTTTGGATATTCTAAGAGATATGCTCGATGTAAAGGAAGTTTATGGATTGGTTGTGATGGACAGGCGGGATGCAAATATTGCATTATTGAAAGGCAAAAGCATCATTCCGCTTGTCAAGACACATTCTGAAGTTCCGGGAAAGTTTAAGGCAGGGGGACAAAGTGCAATGAGATTTAGCCGCATAATTGAAGGCGCTGCAAAGGACCATTACAAGAAAGTTGCGGAATATATGAAGGAAGCTTTCCTGGGCATGCCGGGACTAAAAGGAATAATTGTCGGCGGCCCGGGCCCTACAAAGTATGATTTGGTTGAAGGAGGCTACATAACAAACGAAGTGAAGAAAAAAATAATTGCAATCAAAGATTTGGGATACACCGGAGAATTTGGGCTGGAAGAGCTGCTTGAAAAATCCCAGGATGTCCTTGCCGCAGAAGATGTAATGGAAGAAAAGAAAATTGTCAACAGATTCCTGGAAATGCTTGCCACAAAGCAGAAAATGGTTGCCTATGGGGAGACAGATGTCATGAACAAGATAAAAATGGGCGTAGCCGATAAAGTCTTGCTTTCGGAAGATTTATCAGATGAAAAAATTGAGGAATTTGAAGCTGCTGCAAAGCCAGTTGGAACAGAAATAATAATAATTTCAACCCAGACAAGAGAAGGCGCCCAGCTTCGTGATTTGGGGAAAGCTGCTGCTATTTTAAGGTATGAAGTGCATACGTAAATTAATTCTTCCCCTTATTGAAATCAAAACCTTTTTTAATACCATCATCCTGATTTTTCTCATGAACATTGCAGAAATGGCTTATGTTGAATTGTACCCGGGAAAAGGCATTGATTATAAGATTTCTGTAAGGTATTCACGAAAATTCAAGCCTTACAATGCAAACGTCAGAAGGCATGGAAATAATTTAACATTTCATTTAAGCAGGGACTGGAAAAAGATAAGCAGCGAAATCCAGACTGGGTTAATACAGGAATTATTAACCAAAATATTAAAAGACAAAAAGAAAACAATGAATATGGAGTTATACACATTGTTCATGAAAAATGTTCATGTTGCCGTGCCGAAAACAAAAACAGATGATATTCTTGAAGCTTCTTTTGACAGGGTTAATGAAAACTATCTAAACGGAATGATTGACAAGCCGAACTTGCAGTGGGGAAACGATTCGACAAGCAAACTTGGCTGCTATGAATACGGCTCAGATGCGATAACAATAAGCACAATCTTTAAGGACGCCAGTCAGGAGCTTCTTGATTATGTAATGTACCATGAAATGCTTCACAAAAAGTTCAAGTTTGAAAACAAAAACGGAAGAACTCTTCATCATTCCCCGGAATTCAAGAGAATGGAAGCAAAATTCCAGAATCGTGGCATGATTGAAAAACAAATCTCAATGCTGGCAAGAAAGCATCGTTTTAGCTTAAAGAGAGCCATCCTGTCCTTCTGATGAAAAAGTTTAAATAGAATAGTCCTGATTACCGATAAAGATATCAAAATGACTGACAAACTGCTCCCATTGGCTGCGATGGAAAAGATTCTGAAGCAAGGCGGCGCAGAAAGGGTTTCTGACAAAGCCAAAGTCGCTTTGAAAAACGCAATCGAAGAAATTGCAAATGATATTTCTGTAAAAGCAATCCAGTTCGCGCACCACGCAGGCAGAAAAACAATAAAGCCGGAAGATATTAAGCTGGCTGTGAAGGAATAGATTGAAAGTTTAAGTTCGTGATATTTCTACTTATTTAATGGTGGCAAACACGCATTTTCTTGGTGAAAATGCTATTCGCAAAACAAAAATCAGAACTTCGTAACTGATTTTTGTTCTGCACTCAATTTGCCACCACGAAATCCTAACAACGTGGATGAAAACTGAGTGCAGAGGATTTTTCCTTACGAAGTCGGGAAAAATCCTTTGCGAATAGGGTTTTGACAGACAAAACCCGTGTTTGAATCCAATACTGTTGGAATTTATTTTGAATTCAAAAATACAATCAAAACATATTCTTTAAGCACAATCTTTATAAATCACTCAATTAAACCAAACCTAAATTCGAAAACAAAAAAGTTCAGGTGACAATTAAATGGCAGATACAAAGATGGTTGGTGCCAATCAGATTCTGAAAGGCAATTTTATACTCATGGGCGGCGTTGCATGCAAGGTTGTTGATGTTGAAATTTCAAAGCCCGGAAAGCACGGTCACTCCAAAGTCAGGATATCGGCAATGGGATTGGTTGACGAAAAGAAGCGAATCGAGGTAATGCCAGGCCATGACAATGTTGAAATTCCTATAATTGAAAAAAGAAACGCCCAGGTCCTCTCCGTTCAGGGCGACATGGCAAATGTCATGGACTCGGAAAATTACGAGACATTTGACATAAAGATTCCGGAAGAATTCAAAGGGCAGGTTAAGGACGGAATGTCCGTGATGTACTGGGTTATAATGAGCGAACGAGTGATAAAACAGGTAAGAAGTGAGTAAAGAATGGTAAAATTCCCGGAAGCTGAAGTGAGGAAGTTCAGAAATGTTTTTGTCTGCAGGAAATGCAAGACTAAGATAAAATCCCCGAACATGAAGATTATACAGGGCAAAGTAAGCTGCAGAAGGTGCGGCAGCAGGATGTTCAAAGCCGTCAGGAAGAAGTAAACAATGAAATTTTATTTATTATTATTCTGATTTAAGTTTTAAATGCTAGATTAACGAGGACACAATGCTTGATTTCCAGACAATTGCTGCAATAGTTTTTGTGTTGATTCTGAGCCTTATTCTTTACTTAAACAGGAAAAAACTGGATACTAATTTTCTTGTTCCTTACCTTATTTATTTTTCAATGTACAAGACAAAGCTTGGGCTAAATCTAATGGATTCCCTTTCAAAAAAATTCAGAAAAACTACAGTTTACCTCGGTTATTTCGGAATTTTTATAGGATTCTTGGGAATGATTGCAATAAGCTATGGATTAATCAGCAACATTTTTGCATTCATCACAAAACCCGAAGCAGCCCCCGGCGTTGGACTGGTGCTCCCTATTCAGGGAAAAGGAATTTTTTATGTCCCGTTTTTCTACTGGATTATTTCGATTTTTGTTATTGCCGTTGTGCATGAATTTTCACATGGATGGGTTGCACGCGCCCATAATATAAAAGTTAAATCGAGCGGGTTTGCTTTTCTTGGAATAATAATTCCAATCATTCCTGCCGCTTTCGTCGAGCCTGACGAAAAAGCACTGAGAAAAAGACCGCACTCGCAGCAGTTAAGCGTTTTTGCGGCAGGCCCTTTGGCAAACATAATCACTGCATTTATTTTTCTGTTGCTTGCGATGTTTATACTGACCCCGATAATAACAGCAGCTATTGAGCCAAACGGCGTTAAAGTAACTGATTTTGTAAAAGGAAATGCAACTTATCCGGCAGAAAGCGCCGGAATAAAAATCGGGGAAACAATTCAGCAGATTGGCAGCACCCAAACTCCTTATGTTGAAAATTTATCCCAAATTCTTCACAGCAAAAAGCCTGGAGAGGTTGTAACATTAAAAACCGACAAATCCTCTTATCAGGTTAAACTGGCAAAAAACCCGGAAAATGAAAGTTCCGCTTACATCGGCGCTTATCTTGAGCAAAGCACGAAAATAAAAGACAGCGTTAAATCAAGATATGGGGAATTTCTGCCGAATGCAGGACTCTGGTTTTATGGTTTGTTCATCACGCTGTTCATCTTAAATCTAGGAATCGGCTTATTCAACCTGGTTCCTCTCGGCCCATTGGACGGCGGCAGAATGCTGCAGCTCCCATTGCAAAGATTTTTCGGCAGGGATAAAGGAAAAAAGGTCTGGGTTTATATTGGATTAATATTTTTGGTTGTAATTATAATAAATATAGGCGCAGGCTTTGGGCTGTTTAATTTCCTAAAATAATTTAGAAAATCAAAATCTAAGAAGTCTTGGCTTTTTCCTTGTTGTCAACATACTCTTTAACCCTATCATTGCCTGTTGGCTTTGCATTTGGGCCAAGAGCGTAGTATATTTTCTCAGCTTCACCGCCCCATGAATAGTCTCCTTTTTCTTTCTCAATCTTGTTGATTATGAATTCTCCAAGGTCAAGCCCTTTCTTTAAATGGTAATAAATGCTCCTCAGGGTAACCTTTGGAAATATTGAAACATAGACTTTATAGATCTCGTAGCCATATCCTTTCTGTATAAAATGCAGTATCTCGACGATATTCTGCCTTATTTCCGATTTGACTGGCCTTCCTTTCTTCATGGAAATGGTAATGTTTTACTCATTTATATAATTTTGGTTTCCATATAGAAAATAAATGGATAAAACACCCAAATGACGAATAGATAGAGAAAGACAAAAGCATTGATTCAAATTGTTTTGTCTTTCTAATCTTAGTAGCTGAATATTATAATCAATTACTTTTGTCAGCTACTAAGAATTGGATAAGTTTATTATTGCCCGATAAGTCTTGCATCTTATGAAATGTATTTTCTTATTATCCGGAGATTATATTGATCTAGGCGCAGAAGAAGTTCTTAGCTTATTGGATATTAAAAATTATAAATTAAAAAACAGATTATTGATTTTGGAATTAAATGATAAAAAATCCATAGATAAAGCATCAAAAAGGCTGGCTTTGACAAAGAATATTTACAGGTTTTTGTTTGAATGCGGGATTGATGATTTAATTAATGTAATGGAAAAATTTGACTGGAATTCAACCTACAAAGATAATTTCTGCTTAAGAAAATTTAATCTGGATAATGATGAAATTACAATTAAAAAGTTCATTAATAAAAAAAATAATAAAAAATTAATTAATAAAATCATTGAATATAATAATAAAAAACTTGATGAGAAAAATCTTGCAGGATATATATGGCGTTCATTGGATAATCCTAAAGTAAATCTTGAAAATCCGAAAACTGAAATAAGTTTATTTTTCTTAAAGGGCAAAGTTTATTGCGGATTAATGATTAAAAAAATAGGCTACGATTTTGATTCAAGGAAATCGCATCTAAGGCCGTTTCCGCATCCAAGCTCACTGCATCCAAAAGTAGCAAGAGCACTGGTAAATTTAAGTGAAATTAAAGAAAAAGAAATTCTGCTGGACCCATTCTGCGGAACCGGCGGTTTTTTGATTGAAGCAGGACTAATGAATATCAGGTCAATTGGTTACGACATAAATAAAATAATGATTGACGGCTGCATTGAAAATCTGAAATATTTTAAAATTAACAATGCCAAAATAAAAAAGAAAAATGCCGTAAATATTGGTGATAAGTTTAATTGTGCTGTTACAGATTTGCCTTATGGATTAAATTCAACTGCAATGACCGATTATGAAGAAGAAAACTGGAAAAAATACAGATTGAGCCTAAAAATACAGAAAAAAGATTTTTATAAAAATCTGGAAAAATTCTATTTATTATTTTTGAAAAATCTAAGAAAGAAATTGAAGAAAAAAGCCGTAATTGTTTTTCCGAGCTATGTGGATTACAGAAAATTGTTAAAAATTTCAAAATTTACAGTTGAAAAGGAATTCTCTGATTATGTTCATCGCAGTTTGACCAGAAAGATTGTGAAGATGTTTTAAATCACTTTTTTCTAAGTTTCTTTTCAGCTTCAGCTATGGTTACAGTAGTTTTAATGACTGTATCTGGATTTAGCGATATGCTATCAATACCACACTTAACTAAAAATTCTGCAAATTCAGGCCACTGACTAGGTGCTTGCCCGCAGATTCCTATCTTAACACCGTTTCTTTTGCATTTATGTATAACTTCCCATACCATCCTCTTTACTGCCGGATTTCTTTCATCATACAATCTGCTGACCAATTCTGAATCCCTATCCAATCCTAAAGTCAACTGCGTCAAATCATTCGAACCTATTGAAAATCCGTCAAAGATTTTTGCGAAATCATCAGCCAGAACGACATTCGAAGGAATCTCGCACATCACATAAATCTCAAGCCCATTCTTGCCCTGCACTAATCCATATTTTTTCATCTCGGCAACAACTGATTTTCCTTCGTCAACGGTTCTGCAGAATGGAATCATTAATTTAATATTATTCAAACCCATTTCTTCCCGTGCTTTCTTCATAGCCATGCATTCCAATCCAAAAGCTTCGCGGTAATTTCCGGTGTAATATCTTGAAGCTCCTCTCCATCCAATCATGGGATTTTCTTCATGCGGCTCAAATTCGGTTCCGCCAATAAGATTTGCATATTCATTCGATTTGAAATCTGACATCCTGACAATAACCGGCTTGGGATAGAAAGCAGCTCCGATCATTGCAACTCCCTGCGCCAATTTCTCGACGAAAAAATCAACTCTGCTCTTGTAAGAATAAGTCAAATCGTCAATAGCCTGTTTTACTTTTATATCTTTTAATTTGTCGTAATGCAGCAGCGCAAGCGGATGAACTTTTATGTAGGAGCTGATGATAAATTCTTCTCTTGCCAATCCAACTCCGTCATTTGGAATGAAAGAAAACTCAAAAGCGCTGTCTGGATTGCCAACGTTCATCATAATCATTGTCTTTGGCCTGCTCAATTTTTTCAAATCAATTTTCCTGATGTCAAATTTCAGCCTGCCTTTGTAGACTTTTCCGATCTCGCCCTCAGCGCAGCATACAGTTACATCAGTTCCCGTCTTTACAAGTTCAGTTCCATTTTCAGTGCCGACGATTGCAGGAATTCCAAGCTCTCTTGCAATTATTGCTGCATGCGCCGTTCTGCCGCCCCTGTTTGTGACAATGGCAGAAGCAATTTTCATTATTGGTTCCCAATCTGGGTCTGTTTTTTCTGTAATCAGAATTTCTCCCGGCTTGAAGCTTCCAATATCTTTGGCATCTTTTATGACACGCGCCTTTCCAGTTCCTATTTTCATTCCAACGCTTAACCCTGAAATTATAGCTTGTCCTTTTTCTTTCAAAAAGTATTCTTCAAGGATATTGAAATTTCTCTGGCTCTGGACAGTTTCAGGGCGGGCCTGAACAATAAACAGTTCTCCCGTAACTCCGTCTTTTGCCCATTCCATATCCATGGGCTTGAATTTTTTTGCTTTCGCAGAATAATAATCTTCAATGATGCACGCCCACTTTGCAAGCCTTAAAATCTCGCCGTCATTCAGCACAAATTTGAATCTTGCCTCATACGGCACATCAACATTTTCAGTCGAATGCTTGATTCCATGCTCGCTGTAAATCATCTTGATTTTCTTGCTTCCGAGTTTCTTGCTCAGAATCGGCTTGAATCCTTTTTTCAAAGTCGGCTTGAAAACATAAAATTGGTCTGGATTGACAGCACCCAGGACGACATTTTCCCCAAGGCCGTAAGCGCCGTTAATCAGCACAGCATCCTTGAATCCGCTCTCCGTATCAATTGAAAACATAACCCCGGAACATGCTTTATCGCTCCTTACCATTTTCTGGACTCCAATTGACAGCGCAACTTTAAAATGGTCAAAATGCCTGTCAACACGATAAGAAATTGCCCTGTTGGTGAACAATGAAGCAAAACATTTCTTGCACGCTTCTATCAATGCACGCTCGCCCCTTATGTTCAGGTAAGTCTCCTGCTGGCCTGCAAAGCTTGCATCCGGCAAATCTTCCGCAGTTGCTGAGCTTCTGACCGCAACATCAGTATTAGGGCCATATTCCCTGCACAGTTTCTTGTAAGATGTAAAAATTTCAGCTGTGAGCTCTTTTGGAAATTCCGCTTTCAGGATAATCTCGCGCACTTTTCTTCCCCTTTCGCTCAGATTTTTCATATTTGAAGTATCCAGTCCTCCAATAACTCTTTTTATCTCATCTTTGATTTTTGCTTTTTCCAGAAGATAATCATAAGCATAAGCAGTAACTGCAAATCCGTTTGGAATTTTAACTCCTTTGCCTGTCAGATTCCTGTACATCTCTCCCAAAGAAGCATTCTTGCCCCCGACAAGAGGGACATCTTCAATTCCAAGCTCATTAAACCATAGAACAAACTTTTTTGACCTGTCTGATTTCAAAATATACACCTCTATTTTTTGTAAGATTATATTTTTTTGTTTATTTAAAGGTATCGAAATTAAAGAAACAGCAATAATTTTAAATATGCCGTCCACTACTGCACTTTGTGAATTAAATGTCAAACTTCGTAAGAGTCGCAAGCATCTCAGATTTGAATCCGGGAGAGAACAAAGTCGTATTTATTGAAGGCGAAGAAATAGCATTGTTCAACATCGATGGAGAATTCTTCGCGATATCCAACGCATGCCCGCATCAGGGAGGCCCCCTTAGAGAGGGTTCTCTTGAAGGGGATGTCATAACCTGCCCCCTACACGGCTGGAGATTTAACGTAAAGAACGGAATAAATGCAGTAATGCCAAATATAAAAGTTCCATGCTATCAGGTTAAGGTTGAAGGCCAGAATATTCTTGTGTCATTGGATTAAAAATAAATTTATAGTGGCAGAAGTAAATAATTAATAGATTATTTGTATCCGGCATTATAACAAAGTTTTTATTCTCCGATTCCGCTTATTTATTTATGTCATCAAAAGAGCATTTAATTGAGCATTGGACTTCTTTAGGCACAATAAAAGACAAAAAAGTAATAGAAGCATTCAGAAAAGTCCCGAGAGATGCATTCCTAAAAGACAGAAAAGAAGAGGCTTACGGAGATTACCCTCTTCCGATCGGGGAAGGCCAGACAATTTCCCAGCCTACGACTGTAATGCTGATGACAGAGGCATTGGAATTGAAAGAAGGCCATAAAGTTCTTGAAGTCGGCTCTGGCTCAGGTTATCAGGCAGCAATTATATCAAAGATTATAGGAAACAAAGGAAAATTAATTTCAACAGAGATAATTCCGGAATTAGCTGAATTTGCAAAAAACAATATTAAGAAATTAAAAATAAAAAATATAGAAATAATAAAGCATGACGGCTCAAAAGGCTATGCAAAAGGATCCCCTTACGACAGGATTATTGTAACTGCCGCATCTCCTGAAATTCCAAAGCCGTTAATAAAACAATTGAAAGAAAACGGAATCATAATTGTGCCGGTTGGAAATCTTATCGAACAAATAATGATAAAAGGAATTAAGAAAGACAATAGATTAATCAAAGAAGAAATTGGGCAGTTTATGTTTGTTCCTTTGAAAGGAAAATATGGCCATAGCTAAATTTTCTTCTTGATAATTTTAACCCTGAATTTTTTCATTATTTTCATCGCTTCTTTGTAGCTCAGCAGAATATTTTTAGCGCCATAATGCGATACAACAGACTGCGCGTTTATAATTCCAAGCTTGATTGCAAATTCTGTGTCCTTATTTTTCAAAAGCCCGCATAAAAATGAAGATGCAAAAGCGTCTCCTGCCCCGGTTGCGTCAACTATTCTTACCGGAGGCGGAAATGCAGAATAAATGTGCAAATCATCAATTACATATAAATTATTTTTTCCGTCTGTTATAACGGCAATTTTTGGCCCAAGCCTTTTGAGCTTGACAAGAAGATTGTCAAATGAATCCCTGCCGACGAGCAGTTCAGCTTCCTCTTTGTTCAAAATTAATAATTCCGTTTTGCTTAAGATATTTTTCAGATATCTGCTTCCTTTTTCAGCAAGATAAGTGCTTGGGTTAAATGCTATTTTTATTTTATTTTTTTGTGCAAATTCAGCAATTTTTTCTAAAGTATGAAAAGACTCGCCCATCATTGCGCTGAAATAAAACCATTTTGTCTTCAATTTTCTGAACGGAATATCTTCAGCTTTCAATTCGTCATTGATCCCTTTGTAAGCCAAAATTGTCCTGTCATGGTCCAGAGCATCTAAAATAATCGAATAGCCGGCATTTCCTTTTCCATGCGCGCACAATAAATCAATTTTCTCATTCATCAAATTTTTATGTATGAAATCCGAATTTGTGCCTTCCCCCAATTTTCCGAGAAATCCGACTTTATGCCCGAGCCTTGACAAAGCAACAGCAGTATTCGTGCCTCCGCCTCCGGCAGTGAATTCCAAATCATCTATCAGTATTTTCGACCCGCTTGGAAACGCAAGCAAATCAGTTTCCCCTTTAGGGTCTATTATCTTTATCAGTTCTGAGAAATGCGTTTTCGCGAAAACATCGACAGTAGCGCTGCCAACTGTAATTACATCGTACATAAATTTCAACTTGAATTAGCAGTTTATATAGTTTGTTGTTTTTAAATTTCTCAAAAACTTATCTTATCCAGAATTTCATGCGCATTTGCTGCGTTCAAATATTTCTCAATATTTTTGTTTCTCAATTTTACCAAAAACATTGTTTTCAGCGATTCTTTTTCCTGATTTGAAGCCCGTGCAATTCTGTCAGCTTCAACCAGCCCGTAAGGATAGCCGACAAATATCGGGTCGCAGCAGTTTGATGCAATTTCATTTATTACTTCCTCCGCCGCCATTTTCTGCACATTAAATATTTCAAGCCTGAAAACGTGTTTTGATTTTGCATTGAACTTTGCAAAAAACATTTCTGCTTTATGATTATAGCTGTTTATTTCAGCAATCGGATGGTAAAACCACACCGGAAGTTTTGAAATGCTCATCAGCACAGCGCTCAAAAGATTTCCATTATCTGTAAACAAAGAATTTGTCTTGCTGATTGCACTTAGAATGACATTATTTTTAGTGCAGGATTCATACAAATCATTCAAATATTTATTTTCATTGGTCATGGTGCTTTGAAGGTTTCCATCCAGAACTATAACATCAGCCGATTTGCTGTCGCTTACTGATTTGGCCATTTTAAGCTCGACAAACCTCCTTATCGCATTGGCTGCGCTGCTTATCTCCGCCCGGTTTATCCCGTTCATCAGAGTGTGGTCAAAAGAGCTGAAAGACATTTCATCAATATTTATTAAATTTCCTGCGCTGAAAAAAGATGCCTGGTAGCATATCTCATTATTTTCATTTACCGCTTTGATAAAAGCAAAAATATCAAATTTTTTCGCATTTATTTTTTTATTGTTTTGGTAAATAACACAGCAAACTCTTATCAAATTAAGCGAAAAATTAGCAGAGCCTATTATTTCAGCATTTCCGCCGTCAACAAAAGCAATTTTTTTATAAGAATTTGATTTTTTTATTTCATGAAAATTTTTAACGTCAATCTTATACGCGCGGTATCCTTCCCCGGAAAATTTAGGATACATCTCCGTCAATAAGGATTTTTCATCTATGGATTCCAGAATCTTCTCAATGACTTCGTCGAACATAGAATATAAAAATGAGCATTAATTTTTAATCTTATTGGTTCTAAACTCCGTAAACTGTCTGCCTTGCGTCGCTGAAATGAGGCGTATTATCAATCAGCTCTTTGTTCATCAGCAGGGCAAGGGCATATCTCACAGTTCTTTCCGGCAGAAGGGAAGCATCTATCAAATCTTTTTGTGTCATGTTTCCTTCGTGCGCTAATATTTTATAAACGAGCTTTGCGCTTGCCGGCAAATCTTTCAGCTTGCTTATATTTGTGTGGATAGTCCTTTTTTTCAGCCTGCTTTCCAGCTGGTATTCCTTCGAGAAAATCACAAAATTTGCGCCGTAAGGCGATTTCTCAATTATTAATTCGCCAGAATGCACAGGCATTCTCACTTCTCCATCAATTATTAATGTTGGATTAGACCCTTCAATATCTTTGATTTTTATTTTTGTGTTATCTGACACAACAAGCGGGGAATGCTTTTCAAGAGAGGAAATGGAAGTTATGGTAAAAATATTCGGCTCATCCAAAACAATTGGGCCTCCGGCAGACAAGGAATATCCGGTGCTTCCAGTCGGTGTAGCAACAACTATCCCATCGCTTGAATCCCTCCGAAATATTTCATCATTTAATACCAAAGAATACTCAAGCAGCGACGCGCTTTTTGATGAAAACAAGCCGATATCATTTAGCGCAATAGAAGTTGTTATTTTATCGAACCTTGCAATCAGTCTTGACCTCTTAAAAATTGTATACTTTTTTTTCTTTATCAGGTTAAGATAATGCTTCAAATTAAGCGCATTTGCCTGTGCAAGAAAACTTTGGCTTGATCCGGCAGCAAAAAGGGGAATCTGCGATTTTCCAAGCTTCCTGAATGTTTCAAGAATAAATCTGTCATCCCCGATCGCTATTGCAATCTCATATTCATTTTTTGCTGCGGTAATTTCTTTTTCAAAATCATATTTCAGCTTGTTTTCTCTCAGATAAGATAATGCAATTTTTGCAAGTTCTGCTGATTGCCTGTCCGCCTTGGAGATTACAAGATACATACGGCAGAGTAAAATAAATTAATTAATATATCTTTCTATTTATAGGCAAAATTTGCCGCTTTTTATGATTCTTAATAATTACATTGCCTCTTCAATTAGATATATAAATAGGATAACTCTAACCGGGTTAATGGAAAGCAGATTAATGGCGGAAACTATAATGCAGGATGAGCAGAAGCTTATAGACTTGGTTCTGGAACTAAAAAAACAGAGAAATGCAGTAATTCTCGTCCATAACTATCAAAGGCCAGAAATGTTCAAAATTGCCGATTATATGGGAGACTCTCTCGGATTGTCTGTCGCAGCTGCAAAAACCGAAGCCGATGTAATTCTTTTTTGCGGCGTTAAATTCATGGCTGAAACTGCAAAAGTTCTCAGCCCGGGCAAAATAGTTTTACTGCCGAATCTTGATGCAGGATGCTCGCTCGCAGATATGGCAACTGTTGAAAAATTAAAAGAAGTAAAAAAGCAGTATCCGGATGCTGCCGTTGTAAGTTATGTCAATACAACTGCAGAGGTAAAGGCAATTTCAGACATTTGCTGCACTTCTGCCAATGCAGTTGAAGTTGTAAATTCACTGCCAAACAAACGAGTTATATTCCTTCCGGACAAGAATCTCGGAAGATACGTGCAGGAGCACACCGATAAAGAAATAATTTTATGGGACGGCTATTGTTTTGTGCACGACAATCTTGATGCAAACACTTTGATAGAATTCAAGCAGAGATACCCTGACGCTAAAATAATCGCGCATCCTGAATGCAAAGATGAATTATTAAAATTATCAGATCACATCTGCGGCACAGGAGGCATGGCTAAGTTTGCAAAATCCGACGGCTCCAAGAATTTTATTGTAGTAACAGAATGCGGCATGACCGATAAATTAAGGCAGGACGTTCCTGAAAAAAATTTCCTTTCCTTCTGCAATGTATGCCCGTACATGAAATCTACAACTCTTCCATTAGTTGCCAGGGCACTGATTACAAACCAAAATGAGATAACTCTGCCAGAAAATATAATAAGAGGCGCGCGAAAAGCAATAGACAGGATGCTGGCAGTTTCGAAAAATGCTGCCTAGAGATATAGCCGACCAACAAAATCAGTTGACCAATAGTGTTGGCCGGCTAGATAGCGAATCACAGCAAATTCATTCAATTAATTCTGCGATTCGCTATAAGCTGGTTCTTGAATTCTGGGACAGACATAAGGAATTAAGTATAAAAAATAAAGATTATAGAGAATTTGTTAATAGTCTAATTAGAATCCTACTTAAACAAGATATCAATAAAGGAGATGCAACAACAAATTCATTAATAAAAAGCAAGAATATTAGCGCAGTAGTTGTTGCAAAAGAAGACGGAATATTGGCTGGCTTGGAAGAATTTTCTTTGATTAACAAAGATTTAAAATTAAAATTTTTTAAGAAAGATGGGGGTAAAATAAAAGAAGGAGAAATATTGCTGGAAATAAACGGAGATTCCGGAAAGATTCTTGAAAGAGAAAGGGTTTTATTAAATTTGCTGCAAAGAATGAGCGGCATTTCAACATTAGTTTCAAAACTAAATAAAGAATTAAAAAATAAAATAAAATTGGCTGCAACCAGAAAAACTTTATGGGGTTTGCTTGATAAAAAAGCAGTCAGCATCGGCGGTGGATTGACGCACAGGCTAAATTTAAATGACAGAATTATAATAAAAGAAAATCATCTAAAAATTCTTGGCAATAATATAGGAAATGTAATTAATTCAGTTAAATTCAAATCAAAATATATTGAAATTGAAGTCGAGGATAAAAAACAAGCTTTTACAGCGGCAAAAGCAATAACAAAAATCATGGAAAATAAAAAACTCAGAAACAATCAAATTTTTGCTATGATGTTTGATAAAATTCCACCGGAAGAAATTAAATCAATAATTAATAAGTTTAAAAATGAAAGAATATATGATAAAATTTTATTTGAAGCATCTGGAAATATAAATGAGAATAATCTAACAAATTACATAGATTGCGGAGTGGATATTATTTCCATGGGCTCGATGACAAACTCTGCAAAAATACTGAATATGTCGCTTGAAATCGGATGAAAGCAGGAATAATTGGCTGCGGATTTATTGGAACAGAAGTTGCAGAATTCGTTGATAAAGACGATTCTTTTGATTTAGTTGGATTAAACGATGTTGACAAAAACAAAGTTGATGAATTGATAAAAAAATTAAATAAAAAGCCAGCGTTTATGGGCATTGACGGGTTAATAAAAAATTCAGATTTAATAATTGAATCGGCAACCAAAAATGTAATTGAGTCGATATTAAAAAATGAAAATCTTGACAAAAAAGGCAAGAAGCTGCTGATAATGAGCACCGGTGGGCTGATTAATAATCTGGATTTATTAAGCAAAATAAAAAATTGCGAAATATTGCTCCCTTCAGGGGCTATTGCCGGATTAGATGCTATTAAGTCTGTTTCAGGAAAAATAAAATCATTAAGTTTAACGACAACAAAGCCTGTAAGGGGATTAGAAGGCGCGCCTTATATTGTTAACAATAAAA
This sequence comes from uncultured Methanosarcinales archaeon, assembly GCA_964359525.1. Lineage (GTDB taxonomy): Archaea > Nanobdellota > Nanobdellia > Woesearchaeales > GW2011-AR4. The sequence continues at coordinate 16,073 of CAYHTH010000001.1, forward strand.
TTGATTTAAGTAAATTAAAAGACAAAAAAGTAATTTTTGAAGGGGATTTAAAGGAAGCTGTTGCCGGATTTCCGCAAAACATAAACGTGGCTGCAACATTATTTTTGGCATCAAAATTTGAAAATATCAAAGTAAAAATTGTTGCAGATTCTGATACAAAATTCAATACTCACGAAATAGAAGTCATCGGAGAGTTTGGAATTATAAAAACAACAACACAGAATCTTCCGAGCAAAAATCCAAAAACAAGTTATTTGGCCTTATTGAGCGCAATACAGACGATAAAAAATCTGAAAAATAACATAAAAGTGGGAAATTAACACGCCTTTTCATAACTTTTTTATATTATCGACTAAATTCTATAGGAAATTGCCAAAATAGCAGTATTAAAATTTAATGATTTAAAATATTGTAAAAGAAAATGTATGAACTAATAATTACCGAAAAGCCAGCAGCTGCAAACAAGATAGCTGAAGCGCTGGCTGACGGGAAAGCAATAAAGGAAAATTATCAGGGAGTGCCTTATTATAGATTAACTCACGGCAAAAAAGATATTGTTGTCGCATGTGCCGTCGGCCACCTTTATGGATTAGCTGAAAAAGTAAAGAAGGGTTGGGTATATCCTGTATTTGATATTGAGTGGAAGCCGATTTCTGAGAATTCCAAAAGGGCTGCATTCACTAAAAAATACCTCAACGCAATTAAAAAACTTGCAAAAGATGCCAATGAGTTTACAGTTGCCACAGATTTTGACCAGGAAGGGGAAGTGATTGGTCTGAATATTGTGCGTTATCTCTGCAAAAGGAAAGACGCAAACCGCATGAAATTCTCAACATTGACAAAAGATGAATTAAGGGAAGCTTACAACAAGAAGGGAAATCATCTTGAATGGGGCCAGGCAGAATCAGGGGAGGCCCGGCACTTTTTGGATTTCTACAACGGAATTAATTATTCAAGGGCATTGACTGCAGCAATCAAAACAACAGGAACTTTCAAATTGATGTCAACTGGCAGAGTTCAGGGCCCTGCTCTAAAAATTATTGTAGACAGGGAACGCGAAATAAACGTTTTTGTCTCAAAGCCATTCTGGCAGATTGAACTTCTTGGAGAACATAACAAACAGGAGATAATTGCATGGCACAAGGAAGACAAGTTCTGGGAAAAAACAAAAGCAGATTCTATAATTGAAAAGACAAAAAACCAGAAAGAAGCAAAAATAGGCAATCTGGACAAGAAGCAGTTCAACCAGATGCCGCCGTTTCCCTTTGACCTCACATCACTGCAAGTTGAAGGCTACCGCTGCCATGGAATTTCTCCAAAAGAAATTTTGGAAATTGGGCAGGAGCTTTACACTTCCGGATATATTTCATATCCAAGAACATCAAGCCAGCAATTGCCTCCTGCGATAGGTTACATGAAAGTTCTGAATGACCTGAACAAACAAAAGCAATATTCTGATTTAGTTAAGAAATTACTAAAAAAATCATCGCTCAGGCCAAACAACGGGAAGAAAACAGACCCTGCGCACCCTGCGATATACCCCACAGGAATTATTCCAGCAGAGCTTACCGAGAGGGAATCAAAAATATATGACCTGATTGTAAAAAGATTTATTGCAGCATTCGCAGAGAATGCAGTAAGGGAAACAGTGACTGCAGACATAAACTGCAGCAATGAAATTTTTATTGCAAAAGGAACAAGGACAATAGAGAAAGGCTGGCACGAATTTTACTCCCCTTATGTAAATCTTGAAGAGATTGAGCTTCCAAATATGAAAAAAGATGACAAAATTAAAGTCAACAAAATAGAGCTGATAAGCAAGGAAACCCAGCCTCCAAAAAGATATACTCCGGCGTCGATAATCAAAGATTTGGAAAAAAGGAATCTCGGAACAAAAGCCACAAGGTCGGAAATAGTGGATACATTGTTCCAGCGCGGGTACGTGCAGGGCAAAGCGATAGAAGCCACAAATCTTGGAATTTCAATGGTTGAAACTCTTGAAAAATACTGCCCTAAGATTCTGGATGAGGATTTAACAAGAAAGTTTGAGATTGAGATGGACAAGATAAGGGAAGGCAAGCAAAAAAAAGAGCAGCTTCTCGAAGATGCAAAAGACGCAATAACAAAAATAACCGCAGAATTAAAAAAACACCAAAAAGAAATCGGAACTGATTTGCAAAAAGCAAATAAAGAAACACAGGATGAAATGTCTTTCCTCGGAATTTGCCCGTCGTGCAAGCAGGGAAATATCATGATGAGGCGCGGAAAATTTGGAGCTTTTGCAGCCTGCAATAAATATCCGGACTGCAAGACAATTTTCTCAATACCAAAAAATGCTTTGATAAAGCCTGCAAAAAAAGACTGCGAAACTTGTGGATTTCCAAAAGTGCTTGCAATAAAAAAAGCCCGCCAGCCGATGGAATTCTGCTTAAATCCAAAATGCCCGACAAAATTAGTGGAAGGCCAGGCAGGAGAGGATGCAAAAGCAATTGCAAGAGGCGAGGTAAAAAGAAAATGCCTAAAATGCAATGAAGGCGATATTGTGTTGAGGAGTTCAATTTATGGAAAGTTTTACGCTTGTAACCGCTTTCCGAAATGTCGTTATACGGAAAAACTAGTAAATCATAATGATAAAGAAAATAATGAATAGTTCCCAATACAAAACTTCTTAAATCTCCAATAATTTCCTTCTATTATGAAAAAAATAATTATTTTGCTTTTAATATTAAATTTAATTCTTCTTCCAAGTATTTTTGCCAATCAGGGCCACATGAAACTATTGGCAGTAAAGGAAACAGAAAGCGGCTTTGAAGGCGGGATTGCAGATTTATATTTGGAAATAACGCCAGGCTCCGGCAGGGTTTTTCTTGAAACATTTCCCTTGACAAAAACAGACACCCAGATGTCAACAAGGTTTGCCAAGGCAATGGCATGCGATTTAACTGACGAAGACTGCAATAATTATGATTTTTTCTATACTATAACTGCTGATTCCTCAATCATTGCAGGCCCCAGCGCAGGCGCTTCCATTGCTGTATTAACAGTCGCTATGCTGGAAAATTTTAATTTGAATGAAAATTACGCTATAACCGGCACCATAAATTCCGGAGGACTGGTAGGGCCTGTCGGCGGACTAAAAGCAAAAGTTGAAGGGGCAAAGAGAGCTGGCCTGAAAAAAGTTTTCATACCTGCAGGGGAGATAATTGTAAAAGTTGACAACGAAACTGTTGATTTGAAAAATTTGTCAAAAACACTTGAGATAGATATTATAGAAATATCAACATTGGACGAAGCGGTGAAGGAATTTACCGGGCATGAATTAACAAAAAAATTCAAAAATATAGAAATAGACGAGCAATACAAGAATACAATGAAATCTCTGGCAAAATCACTATGCGACCGAAGCAACCAGCTCAAATCAAATGCGTCAAAAATAAATTACCCAAACGCATCTGTACTTAGGGAAGATGCAAACAATTTGACTTTAAAGGGAAAAGACGCTTTTGAGAAACAAACTTTTTATTCTTCGGCAAGCTATTGCTTTGGAGCAAATGTTGAGTATTCAACATTATTGCTCTTATCAAAAAATTTGTCAAAAAGCCAATCAGTTAATGAAGCCAACAGATTAAAAAAAGAAATAAACGAGTTTAGAAACAGAATTGACAGCACAAAAAGAAAAACAATAACAGACTTGGAAGCGTATATTGTAGTCAAGGAAAGGCTTTCAGAAGCAGAAGATTCTGCCAATGAAGCGCTGGACATATTAAATAAAACCGACAGAACAGAAATTGCTGCAAGGGATTTGGCGTATTCTTCTGAAAGAATAAAATCAGCTGATTCGTGGTCGCAGTTCCTAGGAAAAAGCGGGAAAGAGTTTAATCTCGATAAAGATGTTCTCAAAAAATCCTGCCAGGCCAAAATCAGCGAAGCAGACGAGCGCGCACAGTATGTTGAATTGTATTTCCCTGGGACAATGGGCAATGTAATGAAAGAAATAGATAATGCAAACTCCAATCTGGAAAATGGGGATTTTGAGCTTTGCCTTGCGACAGCAAGCAGAGCCAAGGCAGATGTCGACGTTATTTTGAGCGTTTTCGGAGTTGACAGCGAGCAGTATAAAAATATAGTTGACAGGAAACTGGACATCGTCAAGAACAACATTGCTGAAGAAACTACAAAAGGAGTTTTCCCGATATTAAGCTACAGCTACTATGAATATGCAAATTCATTAAAGGATAAGGATGTTTTTTCAGCTCTTATCTACTCGGAATATGCGCTTGAGCTTGGGGATTTGGATATTTATTTCAAAGAAAATTCTCCTGCAAAAAAAACAATCCATATTGACAATCAGATGCTTGGCATTTTTCTGGCTGGCGCTGTCATAGGCGCAATAGCAGTTTTACTAATCAAAAATCCAAGAAACAAAAATTTAAGAAAAAGTAAAATCAAATTAAGGAAAAAATAACGCCAACGTGGCATACAGCATAGAAAAGAATAAGCCAGCTGCTAAAAAAGAAAATAAGGATAATAAACCCAAGCAGAACAAATTGCTTTGCTCTGCCGGGAAAAAAGAGGTGATAGATTATCACTCTGTTACAAGTGATATTATCACTATGAGATAGGTTATATTTATTATCACTGCAAAATGAAGAAGCTCCTATTTAAACTTTTCCATCAGGTTATAATTTTTTCGTCACTCTTCGTGGTAACTTTTTTGATTATTTCCTGCACTTCAAAAATCAGCAGCGCTGTGCCGCATGAAAATGCAAGCGCTCCGGAAGTTTATTTCTGCCCGAAAGAGGACTGCGGCAAAGTGCTGGAAAGAAACATAGCATCAGCAAACAGCTCGGTGCACTGCGCGTTTTACGATATAGATCTCCAAAATATAATAAATGCCCTTGCAGCCAAAAGCAAGTCGGTGGATGTAAAAGTAGTAATTGACAGCTCAAACCAGCACGGCCAGATAAAAGGAAATGCCTTGCGGGAAGACAACAATAACCAGCTGATGCACAACAAATTCTGCTCCATCGACGGAAAGATAGTAACAACAGGCTCGTTTAATCCGACTTTCAATGACAACAGCAGGAACAGCAATAACCTTGTTGTAATTTACTCAAAAAATCTGGCAGGAAATTATAACGAGGAATTTAATGAGCTCTGGAATAGGAGGTTTGGCAAAGGGGAAAAAGTAAAAAATCCGGTGGTTTATGTAAATGGAATAGAAATGCAAAATTATTTCTGCCCGGAAGACGGGTGCGCTTCGCGCATAGTCAGCGAGATAAAAAGCGCCCGCAAGAGCGTTTATTTCATGACGTTTACATTCACCAATAAAGATATTGCCGGTGCGCTGATAAGCAAAAAAGGGATTGACATTAAAGGTATTTTTGACGCGGGCCAGTCGGGAAGCAATTTCTCGCAGTTTGAAAAGCTCAGCGGATTGGGCATGAGCGTAAAGAAAGATACAAATAAGTACAAGATGCACCATAAAGTATTCATTATAGACAATGAAACTGTAGTTACCGGCAGTTTTAATCCAACTTCAAGCGCTGAAAACAAAAATGATGAAAATTTATTTATAATCCACGATAAGAAAATCGCAGATGCCTTTCTAAAGGAATTTGACAATTTATGGTAGTAACAAATCAACAAATAAATGGAAAGTTTCTTAAATACTTAAAAAAAACTAAGAAAAAATGAAAAAAATTTTAATTTTTAGTTTGATATTCTTGTTGTTAATATTTAGTGCATCGGGAACTAAATCACCAGAGTATGTGTCTGGAGAAGTTATTATAAAATTAAAATATAGTCCGGATAAAATAATTCTTAATTCTGCAGGTGTTGTAGAAACTGGAGTTAGTTCAATCGATGTCTTAAATTCAAAGTATAAAGTTACTAAGATGGAGAAAGTACTTGAAAGGCATGAAAAGAATAAAAATGCATTAAATTCCTTTAAAAAACATGGCTTGGATAGGATTTTTCTCTTAAAAATGCCTAAAAATGCAGATGTAAATAAAGCAATCAGAGACTTTAACAACAATCCAAACGTAGAGTATGCTGAACCTAATTACATAGTTCAAACTGCTTTGATGCCAAATGACCCGGATTTTTCTAAATTATATGGCTTGCATAATACTGGCCAAACAGGGGGCACTGCAGACGCTGATATAGATGCTCCTGAGGCATGGGACTTGCAAACAGGCAGCAATAATGTTGTGATAGCAGTAATTGACACAGGCGTTGATTACACGCATGAAGACCTTTCTGCAAACATATGGACAAATCCAAAGGAAGTACCTAATAATGGTATAGACGACGATGCTAATGGATTTATAGATGATGTAAGAGGCTGGGATTTTTACAATAACGATAATGATCCATTTGACGACCATGGGCATGGCACTCATGTTTCTGGGACAATTGGTGGTGTTGGCAATAATGGAATCGGCGTAGCAGGAGTTAATTGGAATGTTAAAATAATGCCACTTAAATTTCTTGGTGCAAGCGGTTCTGGAACAACAGCTGGCGCTATAAGCTCAGTGCAATATGCAACTCTTATGGGCGTGCATGTAATGAGCAACAGCTGGGGAGGAGGCGGATTTTCTCAGGCGTTGAAAGATGTAATCTCAGCTGCAAATGATGCTGGCATATTATTTGTTGCAGCTGCTGGCAATAGTAATTCCAACAACGACGTTACTCCGCATTATCCGTCAAGCTATGATGTACCTAATGTAGTTGCAGTTGCAGCAACAGACCATAACGACTTGAGGGCAAGTTTCTCAAATTACGGTGCTAGCTCTGTACATCTTGGCGCACCAGGAGTTAATACCTATTCAACTGTGCCAACAGGCGCGTGCTCGCTTTGCAGTCTTTCTGGCTATTTATCCTTAAGCGGAACTTCAATGGCAACTCCGCATGTTTCAGGAGTTGCTGGACTAATTAAATCTCAATTTCCATCATTAACAAGCGATGGAATAAAAGCAAGATTATTGGGAGGGGTAGATTTAATATCATCAATGGATGGAATAACAGTAACTGGCGGAAGACTAAATGTAATTAATGCCCTAGAGACAGACACAACACCGCCTTCAGCTGTTACAGATCTTAAAGCAACAAATGCAGGCTCTAATTCTGTTACCTTAACATGGACAGCAACTGGTGACGATGGCAATGTTGGAACAGCAAATTCGTATGATGTAAGATATTCAACTTCACCAATAACGGATGCAAACTGGGGTAATGCAGCTAAAGCAACTAACGAACCAAAACCACAAGCTTCTGGCAATATGGAAACATTTAAAGTAACAGGCTTAGCTTCTAATACAACTTATTACTTTGCATTAAAAGTGATTGATAATGCTGGCAATCCATCTGCATTGTCAAATGTAGTTTCTGGAACTACAACACTCCAAATTCTAATAACAGTATTCAAAGATAATATGGAAAATGGGTTAAATGGGTGGCTAAGCACTAGCTTGTGGCATCAGGAAACTAAGAGATATAATAGTCCTGTTACAAGCTGGGCATATAATACAGGCGCGCCAAATTACAATTATGACATAGGTACAAATAGTGGAGCTTTAACATCACCAATCCTTGATCTTTCAGCCTACAATTCTGCCATTTTGACATTCAAGTATTTATATCAAACAGAAGAATCAGGAATTTCATGGGACCAAAGATGGGTTCAGGTAGGTGTTAATGGTGTTTTCACTAATGTAAAACAATTATCTAATGATGTGATGCTTGTGTGGAACAATTATAGCTTGGATTTAGCTTCATATGCTGGAAAGCCAAATGTGCAAGTAAGATTCTTTTTTAATACTGCTGATGGAGTCTATAATAACTATGAGGGATGGTATATTGACGATGTAACTATTTTAGGAGAATTAGTAGGAAAACCAAATAATGCACCTGTAGCAAATGCAAATGGTCCATATGTTGAAATAGAAGATATATCATTAACTTTTGACGGTTCAGGCTCTTTTGATGCAGATGGCGATGCATTAACTTATAGTTGGGATTTTGGTGATGGTTCAACAGGCATTGGTATAAATCCCAGTCACGCTTATAAAGCTGGTGGAACTTATACAGTTACTTTGATTGTGAATGACGGCAAAATTGATTCAGTGCCAAGTATTACAACTGCTACAATAACAGAAGTAAATGACGCTCCAGTTGCAAATGCAGGGCCTGATAAAACAGCTTTTGTTAATGGAATAATTACGTTTAATGGTAGTGGTTCTTACGATATTGATGGTAACATAAATTCATATGACTGGGATTTTGGTGATGGGGCAACTGGAACAGGTGTAACAACAACCCACGCTTATTCATCTTCTGGAAATTATATAGCCACATTAACAGTTACTGATAATGCTGGAGCAACAGGCTCGGACACATTACTAGTAATAGTTACAGAGCAAACTATGAAAGTTACAATAACAAAACACACTGTAAAACCTAGATGGGATAAAAATCTAAAGCTAGGGCATGTTGAAGTTCAGATTTCTTTTTTAGTTGACAATGGAAACTCAAACAAGATAGTGCTCAAAGAGGTTACTGACGAGCTAGGAACTTGGAGTTTAGAAAATTCTCAAGTTATAGTAACAATTAATGGCGTAAGGCGTGTATTGAGTCTAAGTATGGATGCAAATGGCGATGCAATAATAGATTTTGGAGCTAATGGAATAACTTTGAAGCAAGGCGACACAGTTGATATTACAAAATTGAAACTCATCAACAACCAAATAGGAAGCCATTCGTTAAAAGCGCAAATATTGGCAAATGGTATACTATTAGCATTTAATACAATGAATTTTAGCATTTAAAATAATATTTTTTATTTTTAATCAAGTTCTAAGTGATAATCAAAAATTATTTAAAGGAGTTTATCATAATCTGAGTTTGATTTAAAATGGAAGAGCAAAAAGAAGAGCCTGACGAGTATAACGACAAGGTAAAAGACGAAGACAAGGATGACTTGGAAGACAAAGACGAGGATGAAGACTACAAGGATGATGACAAGGACAAAGACGAGGATGAAGAAGACGAGGGCGATGAGGAATAGAGAATTTTGAAAAATTATCAAATTGTCAAAATTCTCTAAGAGAACTTTGAATGAAATTTAAAAAATAATGAATAATTCAAAGTTCTCAATAAGCAATTAATTTCAAATTTTTTCTAAATGGCATAACGCAAATTCGCCGAGAATTTGCGGGATTGAAAATTATCGGACTAAAGTCCAAGGTATTATACCGACAATTTTCAATAATAAGCTTTAAAAACAGGTTATGATTTTTGCTTCTTATGGATGAAATTATGATTACAGGCACGGTTGCGCTTGATACTATTCAGACACCCTTCGGAAAAGTCGAAAAAGCGCTTGGAGGCAGTGCGGCATACGCTTCTTTTGCCGCCAGTTTTTTTTCAAAGCCGAATATTTTGTCCGTGGTGGGCAATGATTTTCCGAAAGAATACATTGAACTGCTGAAGAAAAGGCAGATTAATCTTGACGGACTTCAGATAACCGGAAAAACTTTTCACTGGGAAGGTTTTTACGAATTTGATATGAATGAAGCCAAGACAAAAAAAACAGAGCTCAATTCTCTTGCAGATTTCAGGATAAAGATGCCTGAAAATTATAAAGAAACCAAATATGTTTTCCTGGCGAATATTGATCCGGATTTGCAGCTTGAAACCCTGAACCAGATAAAAAAGCCAAAATTTATTGTGATGGATACAATGAATTTTTGGATAAGCGGCAAGAAAAAATCTTTAATTGATTTGATAAAAAAAGTTGATGTTCTGCTTCTTAACGACGGTGAAGCAAGGCAACTGTTTAATACCGCTAGTCTGGTTAAAGCATCAAAAGAAGCCCTCAAATTAGGCCCAAAAGCGGTCATAATAAAAAAAGGCGAGCATGGCTCTTTGCTATTTACAAAAGACAAGCACTTTAGCGCACCTGGATATCCTTTGGAAGAAATAAAAGATCCAACCGGATGTGGTGATTGTTTTGGAGGGGCATTTATTGGATATCTTGCAAAAACAGGAGATTTAAGCGAATCTAACATGAGAAAAGCAGTTATTTATGGAAGCGTGGTTGCATCCTATAATGCAGAGGATTTCAGCTTGAATAGATTAAAGACATTAACAATGAGTGATATTGAGAAAAGATACAAAGAATTTAAGGATATAAGAGAATTCTAAAATTGATAATTAAGTTTTTGTGCAGACCATTGATCTATTTTTAATATAATAAACTTGGCAACATTGCTGATTTAAAAAAATTAATCTTTCCAGTATTGTTTTGTATTTGTAAAAATTTTGTCTTGAATTACTTTTCCCGTTACCGGCGAGCTGCTTGTCCCAGAAGAGCCTGAACTGGAAGAACCTGTAGTTGATGTTTGCTGCACTGTGCTATCATAGCAATTCTGGTCTATCCATTTCATGACATCCTGTTTTGTTATCTTCTTTATTGGCGGCTCTTTGTCCAAATCGCTTGGGTGCTTACCGAGATAAGCCAAAACAACTTCATCGTATGAATAAGATGGTTTCGTTGGTGTTGTGGATGGTGGCGTTGGTGTTGTCTTAGTTTGTGACGCTACAACATTTCCAAATATGCCTACGATTGAAGCTGTCTTTTTTGAAGATGATTTAGCATTTTTTGAAGAGGATTGTGCCTTTTCCGCTACGGCTGATTTGCTTGCAGCGCTGCCGTACTGCACCGAGTAATCTTGCCCTGGTAATGAGACTATAAGCAGGTTTTCCCTTGTCCATGCGAATACCTGTGAACCGCCGTCAGATACTACATAAACAAGATTTCCATCTATAGTCTGGGTGTAATAACTAACCCCTATCAATGCATTATTCAAAAATTCAAATAAGGCTTCCCTGCTTCCAAAAACATAAACAAATGCATTATTGCTTAACTCTCCAGTTGAATAATAAGCGCCGTAAATGTCATCAATACCTTGGGAGTTATATGATATATGTATGGCACTGGCACTTTCAAGCTTATACATTCCTATATCATTCAAAATGAGGTATTTGCCTGCCTTTTCCTTGTCTAAAACTGAAAATGAAGTGTAGGCATTGCTATTAAAATCTCCAGTAGCTACATTTACATTATAATATCCTTCATAAGATGTATTGGCAAAAATTCCTTTGTAAGTGCAAGTTAGTGGTACGTTAGAATTAGTTTTGGCAAGGTTGCATGCTGATGGAGTCATTGTCACTTTTGTGCCTTGATAATTAGGATTTTGGACTTCTGCTATAAGGGTCTCAGGAAAACCTGCTGAAGAGGTAGCTGTAGCACTTATTGAAACTTTTTCATTCAAACCATAAAACTGCTTGTCTGTTTCAACTTTATCAACAGTGACACCGGAAGATTGCATGCAAGCTCCGTCCTTGCAGCCGTTGGGGCACTGATAGCCATAACTCATTAGTTTGTCATCTTCTGAGCAATATCCTTCATTCAGTTGCTTCTTATTAGCACATATGTCATAATAAGTAGTGTAAGGGACACCATCAGTTCTAGGATAACATGCTGGGTCATTATTTGCACCACAAATATATGCTAGTGTTGAGTCCCCTTGATAATCACCGGTAGCTGTGCCTTTAACATTATAATTTTGACCGCCGTCGGAATCTGTGCATTTGTTTTCGCAGTCCTGCGGACATGTTCCTTCTTTACAAGCTTTTAATGTTTGGCAGGGATTATTCTTATCATAAACACACGGCGGGCAATCACCAGCTTCTCCTTCCTCGCAGATTCCATTGCCGCAAGTTGTTGGAACGCATTTTCCATCAACACATGATTGTTTTGGGCAAGGCGCCTGAACGCAGTTAATTGGAGGGCAATCCTTATCAGAAGTGCATTCTGCTTTCTTGGCGCAAACCTGCTGATAATCATCGCAGCAGTCGCCGTAAGTGGTGCATGCAGTATCACAAAAACATTCTGATACCTGGCTTTTATCATTGCAGTAATTGCCTCCTTTGGGATTTACGCATGTGCCTGCTTTTGCATCAACAAAATAAA
>CAYHTH010000001.1:28209-31265 GCA_964359525.1 uncultured Methanosarcinales archaeon
TAATTGCCTCCTTTGGGATTTACGCATGTGCCTGCTTTTGCATCAACAAAATAAATAGACAGAGAAAACAATAGTAACAATAAAACAGCATATTCCCCACTTTTTTTAAACGTGCTTTTTTTAAACATTTTACAAAAATTCATTTCAATTGCTACCCTCTTTTTCCTTTTATTTAAATCTTTCGATAGTTTCAAATCAAATTTCTTCTTTCAAATTTGTTGTAACAACCATCGTCATTGTTGATTGAATTTCTCTTTTGTCTTTCCTGAAATTCAAAACAAATTCGTGAAATTCTTCGACATTCTCAAATTTGAGTTTTATTAATAAATCATATTCTCCTGTAACCCCAAAAACTTCCTTGACATGATTATCATGCAGAATCTTGTTATCAATATATTCTGTTGTCCCACCTTTAACAAGCATGAAAACAATAAAATTTTCCCCGACTGCCTTATTGTTTAATTTTATTGTAAATTTCTCAATAATCCCGTTTTCAACCAATTTTTGTATTCTTTGATGAACCGTGCTTGGCCTTATTTTAGTTTTTTTGGCAATCTCTCTTATAGGTTCCCTTGAATCCTGCTTCAGAACATCAATAATCCTTTGATTCTTATTGTCTATCTCCATAAGATTGTAAAGGCCCCCTGCGGAGAAAACTATAGGGGGAATTTCGCAGAGAGCCCCTAACGAAAAACTAAATTTTCCAGAAAATATATAAATCTTCCTATTTTTGTCCAATTTTTATTAAAATAATTGGAAATTTTCCAATTTTTATTGAAGAAATTATATAAATATCCATTTAATACCTTATCCAAGGTGATTTCCATGGACAAAGGCAGTAATTACGAAGTCAAAGATATGAAATTAGCAGAGCAGGGAAAATTGAATATTGAGATTGCAGAGTCAAGAATGCAGGCTTTGATGAAAGTAAAGCAAAGATTCCAGAAAGAAATGCCATTAAAAGGGGTAAGAATCGGAATGGCGCTGCATGTAACCAAAGAAACCGCAGTTCTTGTAAAAACTTTAATTGCAGGAGGCGCAGAAGTTGCAATAACAGGATGCAATCCATTAAGCACCCAGGATGATGTTGCTGCTGCACTCGCAAAAGATGAAATCAAAGTATGGGCCTACAAAGGCGAATCAAAAGAAGATTATTATCGGTATCTGAATGAAATAATATCATTCAAGCCAAATATTACAATTGATGATGGCTGTGATTTGGTTTCTGAAATACATAAAAAACACTCACATTTGATAAAAGACATGATTGCAGGCTGCGAGGAAACAACAACCGGAATTATAAGATTAAGGGCAATGGAGAGGGATAATGCATTGAAATATCCGATGATTGCTGTCAATGACAATAAAACAAAGCATTTGCTGGATAATTACTTGGGCACGGGAGAATCAACTTGGGACGGAATTAAAAGAGGAACTAATGTTTTAGTTAGCGGCAAAAATGTTGTTGTAGCAGGTTATGGCTCATGCGGCAAAGGAGTTGCATTGCGAGCCAAAGGGATGGGAGCAAATGTAATCGTAACAGAGGTTGATCCATTTAGGGCCTTGCAGGCGTTATATGATGGCTACCAAGTTATGAAAATGGATGACGCGGCAGGGATAGGCGGCATATTCATAACTGTAACTGGGGATATAAATGTTATAAAAATAAGGCATATGGAAAAAATGAAAGATGGTGTTATTATCTGCAATTCAGGCCATTTTGACGTTGAAATTGATTATAAAGGGCTCAAGAAAATTTCCAAGAGCGTAAAAGAAGTAAGGCCTTTAGTGGAAGTGTTTACACTAAATAACGGGCATAAAATAACTTGCCTTGCACAAGGGCGCTTGGTCAATTTATCTCTCAGCGAGGGGCATCCTAGCGAAGTTATGGACACTTCATTTTGCGGGCAGGCTTTGGCTTGTGAATACGCCGCAAAAAATAAAGGAAAAATGAAGCCAGAAGTAATTCAATTGCCAGAAGAGATAGATAATCACATCGCAAAGCTAAAGTTGGAAGCCTATGGTATTGAAATAGACCAATTGGATGATGAACAAATTAAATATCTAAACTCTTGGGAAGAAGGCACATAATTTTTTTATTATTTTTTAAATAATATTTCTATATAGTTCAACCACCAAATTGATACAAAAATATAAAAAGGAGTTTGAGTACGGATTAAGGCATGGCAAGTGAAAGCGAGATAAATAGTTTTGAAAGGATGAAATACGTGGAGAAATGGGCAAGTTATGTAGTTACACATCAAGACTGGTCTGAATTGCAAAAGGAGCTTATAGATTCGCAAATTGATAATGCTTTCAATGTTAAATTAAGCAAAGAGCAGGTTAAGAAGATTAAAAGGATTAAGTAAAATTTATTTCAGACTTTCTTCAATTATTTTCTTCTTCAGTAATTCCGTATAATTGGTAGGCGATATATTTATATATTATCAAGATTTGATATTTAATAAGGGATGAGTTATGAAGAAAAAGCATAGCGGGAAAAAGGATTTGCAAAGCCATAAAGGCGAATGGGTTGCAATGAAAGGAAATAAAGTGGTTGCACGTAGTGATGACCCTGGAAAAGTGATGAACATAGTGAAAGAAAAATTCCCAAATGTAGAAACGGTTATATTAAAAGTTCCGGAAAAAAATCAGGTCTTGCTGCTTTAAGTAAAGATGGCTAATTCTAGAGAGGTAATCATAAAGTATGAAAGTTATCCAAATACAGATAGCTTAAAGAGGCCGACTATTAAAATCAAATTCAACCCGCAGGATAAGCAGTCTTTCTCGTGTTTGGTGGACTCTGGTGCAGATTGCTCCATCTTCCCCCTTTCAATAGGGGAAAAATTAGAAATTGATTTTAGCGAGTCTGACCCGCTAGAGAGGCCTCCGCAGCAGATGAGCGGCAAAATGGAATGCAAATGCTATCCTAAAGCGACGAGCATTTACGGGCCTTGGGGAAAAGAATCAATTTCACTTGAGATTTTATGGGCAGACTCCAACGAAATTAATCCGGTTTTGGGAAGAAGGGGATTTTTTGACAAATTCAGGGAAGT
>CAYHTH010000002.1:0-27568 GCA_964359525.1 uncultured Methanosarcinales archaeon
GGAGAGAATGTAATTGACCTTTCGCATAGATTGATTTCAACGTTTGGAGTTGAAAGGCTTAATTCATTATCTTTAGCTGAATTAATGAAGATAAAAGGGATTGGATTAGCCAAGGCTTGTAAGTTGATTGCCGCTTTTGAGTTAAGCAAGAGAGTTAATTCCGGCAGGATTTGCGAGAAAGTTGTTTCTAATCCTTCTGATGTTGCCTCACATTACATTTCCAAATTAAAAGACTTGAAGAAAGAGCATTTCATTGCTGTATTTCTGGATTCCAAGAACAAAATCATTAAGGATGAAGTTATTTCAATCGGAACTTTGAATTCTTCACTTGTTCATCCCCGTGAAGTCTTTAAGGAAGCGATTAAATGCTCTGCAAATTCGATTATATTGGTGCATAATCATCCTTCTGGCTCGGTTGAAGCTTCTGATGAAGATTATAGAGTAAATAAAGTTTTAATTGAGACCGGAGAGTTGGTTGGAATTAAAGTTTTGGATCATTTGGTTGTTGGAGATGGAAAATGGGAAAGTTGCCTTTAAAACCAAAAAATTTATATAAGAGGTGTACTATTTAGTGTACTCTATGGCGTACACTATCAAGATTTATGAAAAATATCAAGTTGTATATTTCAAAAGATGTAGAAGAGAAGGTACTCTACAAGCATGGATTAGAATTAGAAGAATTAAATAACGCGCTTGAGCATGGTAATTCAAGAATTTTCAAACAAGGACATGGGGTTTATATTATGATAACTCATTATACAAGGTATGTAACTTTTATCTTTAAGAGGGATAAAGAAGAAGCATCCATGATAACAGCTTATCCTTCATCAGATTCGCAAATAAGAAGGTATAACAAAAAATGAAACAAAAATCAAAATACCAGCAGGAGCTTGAGAAAGAGCCTTTTTATAACATAAAAGATGAAGAATTTGGAGAAGAAGTAGAATTTGAGATAGATAAAAATGCATTTAAAGGCGGCCCTTTCACATGCCATGGCAAAAAATCTGCTTTGGTAGAGAAGAAGGCTTCTTATGGTGATTTGGAGTTTACATATAACATATGGCAATGCAGGAAGTGCAAGAAAGAGTATTTAGACTTTGATCAGGCTAAAAAATACGAGAAATTCCTTATGATGAAAAAATTGTTGCAGGAAGATAATATCACTATGGAGAGAAGCATGAATTACGATGGCAAAACTTATTTCTTCAGGTTTCCGAAAGAATTAACCAAGAACCTAAGCAAATCTAGCCTGGTCGACATTAAATTATTATCAACTAATGGAAGAATGTTTCTGGTTGAGATTAAAGGGTAGATTATTTCTTATATTCTTTTGGCTTGTCTGCAACAGCATAAACATTTTTTGGTTCTTTCATAATATACTGATCAAAACTTCCCTTATGATGACCATTTGTCTCAGCCCAATCTTTGCATATTAAATTAGCTTGTTCTAACACTAGATCAGTTGCTTTTTTCTGTTTATCTGGAGGATACCCATATTTATTTAACAATTTTTTAATCATAACTCTCATTTTTGCCTGTACATTTTCTCTCATAGTCCAGTCTATTGTGACATTTCTTCTTATAGTTTCCAAAAGTTCTCTGGCAATGACTGCTAATTTTTCATCTCCAAGCACTTCTCTGACTCCGTTATGATCTACCAGAGCATCATAAAATGCTACTTCGTCATTAGTTAATTTTAGTTTTTGGCCTGATTTTTCGTCATCTCTTATTCTTCTCGCTAGTTCCATTAACTCTTCTATGACCTGGGCAGTTTCTATGCTTTTGTTTATGTACATCTTTATCGCTTTGTCTAACATCTCAGAAAATAATCTTCCTTTCACAAGATTCTTTTTTTGCCTTATTCTAATTTCATCAGTTAGGAGCTTCTTTAGCATTTCAAATGCTAAATTCTTTTGCGGCATTTCTTTAACTTCTGCTAAAAATTCATCAGATAGTATTGAAATATCCGGTTTTTTTAATCCTGCCGCAGCAAATATATCTATTACCCTGTCTGAGATTATAGCTTTTGATATTATTTGTTTGATTGCAGAATCTAAGTTATCTTGTTCTTTACCGGCCGGGGTTGTTGTTTTTATGATAACTGATTTTATTAACTGGAAAAATCCCACTTCGTCTCTGATTTTTAACGCTTTTTCATGCGGAACAGATAGTGCAAATGACTCTAATAATTTCTTGACGTATTTTAGATATCTTTCTTTTCCTTCTTCATTTTTTAATACGAAATCCATTGGCTCTTTTATGTTATCAAGCCTTTCTTTAGTTGACATTGCCAAGAATTTTTTGTAGTTATAACCATGAAATAATCCTTTAACTATTTCGTATTGCTCTAACATTAGATCTACTGCATCCTCTTGATTGAAAGTTGGCTTTCCTTTACCTCCGCTTTCTGTGTATTCTGCTAAAGCTTTCTTTAAATCATAAGCAATTCCTATGTAGTCTACTATTAGTCCGCCTTTTTTATCTTTGAACACCCTGTTCACTCTTGCAATTGCCTGCATTAATCCGTGGCCGCGCATTGGCTTGTCAACATACATGGTATGCAAGCTCGGAGCATCAAAACCAGTTAGCCACATATCTCTTACTATGACAAGCTTAATTGGCTTAGAAGGATCTTTGAAATCTTCTCCTATTTTTCTCCTTCTTAATTTATTTCTTATATGCTCTTGCCATTCTGGCTTATCAGAAGCAGAGCCAGTCATTATTACTTTTAAGAATCCTTTATCATCTTCTTTATGATGCCATTCCGGTTTTAGTTTGATTAATTCGTTATGTAAATCAACACATATTCTTCTGCTCATGCAAACTATCATCCCTTTGCCTTCTAGTGTGTTTATTCTTTCTTCAAAGTGCTTTATAATATCTTTAGCAATTCTTCTTATTCTTTTTTCGCTTCCAACAACTGCTTCCAGTCTTGCCCATTTTGATTTTAGCTTTTCTTTATGCTCTGCTTCTTCTTTTTCAGTTACTTCTTCAAATGATGGGTCAATTTTTGGCCTTTCTTCGGGCTTTAATTCAAGTTTTGCTAATCTTCCTTCGTAATAAATTCTTACTGTGTTTTCATCTTCAACTGCTTTTTGTATATCATAAACATCTATGTCATTACCAAAAACTGCTCGTGTGTTCCTATCTGCTTTTTCTATTGGTGTTCCTGTAAATCCAATAAATGAGGCATTTGGCAGGGCATCTCTCATGTGCTTTGCAAATCCATCAATGAAATCATATTGGCTTCTGTGAGCTTCATCTGCAATAACTACAATATTTTTTCTTTCTGATAATAGGGGAAATTTGTCTCCTTTTTCTTCCGGCAGAAATTTTTGAATTGTAGTAAAAACAATTCCTCCTGAGGCAACTTTAAGAAGTTCCCTAAGTTTAGCCCTATTGTCTGCCTGGACTGGCTTTTGCCTTAGTAAAGAATTACATCTACTAAACGTTCCGTGCAATTGGTCGTCTAAATCGTTTCTGTCAGTTAATAGGATGATTGTTGGGTTATCTAAAGTTAAAACTAGCTTTCCCGTATAGAAAACCATTGTTAAGCTTTTCCCAGAGCCTTGCGTATGCCATACAACACCTGCCCTTTTATCGCTTTTTGTTGCTTTTATTGTGGTTTCTAATGCCTTGTTTACTGCATTGTATTGGTGATAAGCAGCTAATTTTTTTGATATTTCCTCTTCCTTTTGCTCAAATACAATAAAATGCCTTATTAGATCCAGAATAATATTTTTGTTAAACATCCCTTTTAATAAAGTTTCAAGTTGGGAGAGTTTTTTAGGCTCTTCGCCTTCTATTGTTTTCCATGGCATGAACCTTTCTTTGTCTGATGTAATTGTTCCTGCCCTTGCTTCAAAGCCATCGCTTATGATGCAGATTTCATTAAACCTGAATAAAGAAGGAATTTGAGTTTGATAAGTTTTGATTTGATTAAAAGCGCTCCAGATTGTTGCTTCTTCATCTGCTATGTTTTTTAATTCTATTATTACTAAAGGGATTCCATTGATGAATAAGAGAATATCCGGCCTTCTGTTGTTATGCTCTTCTATAATCGTGAATTGGTTTATTGCTAAGAATTCGTTATTTTTTATATTTTTAAAATCAAACAGCCAGACAATATCATTAATTATTCTTTCTCCTTTTCTGTATTCTACATTCACGCCATTTACCAGCATGTTATGGAAATGCTGGTTGTTTGCTGTAAGATTTTGGCTTTCTGTTCTTATAACTTTCTTTATTGCCTCTTCCCTTGCTTCTTTTGGAATGTTTGGATTTAGCTTGTTAATTGATTCTCTTAATCTATTAACTAGAATTACATCCTGATACGTTCTTTCTTCGTTATTTCCATCCGGTGAAATATCAGGACCATTGATTATACTGTAACCTAAGTCTTTCAGGATTTTTAATGCAAGTTCCTCAACTTCAGATTCGGTTATTAGTTTAGACATTTTGTTTTATTCTTTCTTTTATTTTCTTTACAAGGTTATTGATTGAACGTCTGCTTCTCCACCAAATTATAAAAAGAATTGCGCAAGAAAAGAAGCCCAAAACAGTTATAACAAAAAAGAGAGTTAATAACTTCTGAGAATCAATCTTAGTTGTAAGTAGCGTAATTAAAAAGGATAATGCAACTGATAAAGCAAAAATTGCAAAATTTAGAAAAATTGGCTCCGAACCACCAGTTTCTAGTTTCTCAAGTTCATCTTCGGTAATTTCATATATATTCAAGGAACCCAATCTCCCTTTATTTATAGTAAGACTTCCTTGGTCCCCGGAACGAATAGATTTACCCATTTTTATTTTCCTCAATATTTTGTTTAGGTTGTTCTTCACTTAGTCCGAGAATCTTGGCATTAAGGAAAAAAGTATTTCCGCAATTAGTACACACAATGGGTATGCTTGGAAGAACCCGTCCACCTAAAATTATATTTCCACCTATAGTATCTATCAATGAATCATTAGTAAATCCGTCAACTACTGTGAAATTATCATTTGTACAAACAGGGCATTTAAGATTTGTTTGTCCAGTTTTCCTTTTAATGGATTCGTCTATTTTCTTTATTATCTCTTCGACTTTTTCTTTTGATAAAACCATATTAATTCCTCATGGCGATATTTTTAACTCTTATTTCTCCAGACATAAGTTTTGGAAGAAGAGAATCACGAATTTGGGATAAAAGATTATTCTCTCCCCAGTTTTTTATCATTTTAGTGAATATTTTTTCAGTTGCTGCGGTAAATTTGTTAACTAATCCTTTAGGTGGAACTACTAGCTTTATCTTTTGTATATCTGTATTACTAATATTGCCCTGTGCACTACTTGTAGAGGATACTCCTTTCATTAAAGATTGGACTTCATTTTGGATTAAATAAAGATAAAATAAAAATTTGTGATTAGAAACGACTTTCCCAACACGTTGATTAAGTAACATAATTCCATTAAAATAAGGTATTATTCCAACTTTTCCAAGTTCAGCACCAGTCATTGCTATTAATACATCACCAGATTCAAGATAAAATTTTTTGTCTATATTATTAAAAATTTCATCATTAACATAATCATCTACATTAACAACATCTACTATTGGACTTTGAATATTTCTAATCTTAATTATTTTGTAACCATCTTCAATAAAATCTTGACTTTTAAAAGCAAATCCTGGTTGAATATTCCCAAAATCCCCTAATCTTCCAATTTCCCATCCCTTCGGTATTTTTCTTAATTCACTATCAACCATATCTCCGCCTGAGCTTTTGTATGGCTTGCCTCCTTCATTTGGAAATTCAAAGTCAATAAACCAATGCTTGAAGATTGCTTTTCCTATTTCTTCCAAAATTTTGTTTATTTGCTGGTTTAGTTCTATTTTAGAGTCGAGGTCTGATAGAATTTTGGCGATAGATCGTTGTTCATTTATATTTGGAATGGGAATATAAGATTCTTCAATAACATCCGGATTAATGGCTGGATATGTTGAAGTGTGAGAATCTGCAATAGCAGATAAGTAATTTGTATATCGATTAGTTGTAACGTAATGATACAGGTACTGTGGGTCAATGTGTTTAGAACTTATAACCGCAAACCCAGTTGATGCAACTGTATTTTCGTTACATTTTTTAATAAAAGTAAAATGTTTTAAATTTGGTCTCACAGTTGAAATTAAAATATCATTATTTCTGACTATTCTTTGTGCCCTGCTCGGCGCATATTCTCTTTTTAATTTTTGAACTTCCAACAGCCTCCCGTTATCTACCGAAGAAATATCTATATATTCAATTTCATCAAACTTATAGTCTTTTGATACGATTAATTCATTAATTTTAGAAATATCTTTAATTTTCTTAATATTCCAATCTTCAGGGATTTTTCCTATTTCAGTTTGTTTGAATTTGGTTTTCATTTTAGAACATTTCACATTCAGGAACGATTTCTTGAATTTCATTGATATCATTAATTAGGGTAGTTACAGTAAACTCTATTGAAGATTTAACATCTTTCTCTCTTTCGTACAATACTTTTATAACTGAATCAATATGGTAAAGAACTATACCTTCATCAAGTTCTTCCTTCCTTAAATTTTTACATGGGTTAATTAACTCAATCTTTGAAATAGGGTAATTAACTTCATTGGTGTTAATATTTTTATAGTCAGACAAAAACTCCATAAATAAATCTTTAAAATAATCACTTTTAGCCCATTTAACATACTTATCTAATTCCAAGTCAATCCCATTATCATTAGCAACCTCTTTAGTTACTTCTTCCAAAGTATTTAATATATAAAAGAAGTTATCTTTATTTGTTTCTTTAAACTCATTAACACAATCTTCATTAAACGCTTCTTTGTCATTTGTAAAAAATATTATTTTTTCAAAATCTTTGTAATTATTAAAATTTAGAATTGATTCCCAAATTACTACATCTTTAAAACCATAATCTGAATGGTCATTTTTCTCAATAAATGGCTTCTTTTTTTCAATTGCTCGTGTAAGTATTCTTTTAAAACAATCGTCTGAAGGATAGTCTAAAAATATAATATTATGTGTACCTAAGTAATTTTGTTTAGTTTCCATGATGAACCTTTCATAATCTGGAGTCAATGGAGGTATACTCAATACGGCACCATCTAGTTTTGAAAACGATTCAAATTTGCTTTTTAGAGATTTTGATTCATTATCATAAAAAAATCGCTTTCTTTTCATTAACTCTTCTATGCATAAATGCGGGACAGCTAATGTCACTTTGTCTTTTAGATTGTATGTATTAATAAAATTCTTAACATCGATAAAATCCTTATTAAACTCAAAGGTGCCATATGAGTAACCCTTCCCGCCATTTATGATTAATATATTAGTATCAAATATAATCAGAGTTTTTTTAGACACCATACCCAATCCCTTCCAAATTCTTTCTTGCTTTCATTTTTCAAACAATCCCAAACAAACAGGGCATGGCTGCACAACACTTCCGTCTTTTGCAATTGCCATAAAATACAGCCTCCCGCATTCTCTGCAAACAGTTCTCTTGAGGTTTGCCTTTACTTTGTTTTCTGCTATGATAACTCTTTCAATGCGCTCCATCTGAAAACCTATCAGCCATTTTTAGCCTAGCTCGGCAATTATATTTAGCTAAATCATAATCTTTTTTTCGCAATGGATAAGCGCCTTGCAAATGGGGCGGCATATCTCCCACTGACAAACAAATATTTGCTGTTGCAAGCCTCATAAGCAACTCGTTTATCTTAACTAAACATTTTTCATCGCTTACGTCTTTCTTGCATTTAGGGCAAATTATAAGATTTTTTACAATGAGTGTTTCCGATGCATTTTCAGGCAAATAAAATATATCACCCAGCGCAAAATTTCTTGTTCCCTTGCCGCAGCCCAAGCATTTTATGTCTATCTCCATTTTATCATTATTTCAGCACTTCCCAAGATCCGCCTTTGTCTGGGCCGATTCTTCTTATCAAACCACCTTTTACCAACTTTCTCAATTTAGACTGAATTGTAGTTGGCTCTTCATTGAGTTTTTCAGCCAGTTCAATTCGTGAAATATCGGGTTTTGCTACCAATTCATCAAGTATTTTCTGGTACTTTTCTGGTACTTTTCTGGTACTTTCTTGGGGGGCAGCAGGCCTTTTGAAAATTACTGTGAAAAATCCGGTGCTTTTGAATTCAACACCCAAACCATAAGCTCTCATTGAATCCTGAATTCTGCCAATGCCTGAACCAACTTTTTCAACTTTGTTAACTCTTAACATTAAATCCATAATCAAAGGATTGCGGGGCAAGCTTACCTTCCCAAAGTCTTTTTTGCTCAATCCCTTAACAAGGCCGCCGGGATTGCTTATTTCAACTCTATCAAGAAATATGTCAATTTGGATGTGCCCTGTGGAAAAATAATCCCTGTGAACTGTGGAATTTATGATTGCCTCCCTTAAAGCCTCTTCAGGCAATTCGAGCTTTTCTGTTCTTTCTCTCTTTATAATGTAATTAGTATTTAGCTTAGAGATTGTATACAACAAAGCATTATCATAATTTGACAGCACATCAGCATTAAATTCTTTTTTATCCAGTATATTCGTCTTATTTGTGCCCTGATATAAAACACAAGCTATAGTTGCACCCATAAAAAATTTAGTTACCCTGTGGCAAAAGAATAAAACGCCGGCATTTTTCAAATATTCTCCATCAAGAAGGAATAGGTTTCTCAAGATTTCCTTTTTGTTTAAATTGTCCGTTATTTTTGCCAATCTTAGGAAGCTTTTGAATTTATATTCATCAAAATCTTTCTCAATATCAAAACCAGTATTTTGCTGGTTATCAAATAAAATTAAGTTTTCTTTCTGAAAAAATTCCCTTACCTCGTCCCTGTTCAACTGCTGGCAGTTTGCTCCAATCCTCAAGAAAAATTGGCCATTTACAGAATAAGGTTTTTTCTTTCCTTCAGGAACACTAATAATTAAAACATTTTCAACTTCATCAATTCCAACAGAAAAAGCAGGATCAATATTTCTTGCAAAATTCTGAATCTGTGATTTTAATGAATTTGTAATTTTTATACCCAAAATGTCCCCATTATCTTTAACCCCTAAGATTACTCTTCCTCCTTTAGAATTAGCAAATGCGCAGATTTCTCTTCCTAGATGAGAGCTTACATTTTCTTTGAATTCTAAAGTAAGCCCTTCTCCTGTTTTAATTAACTCTGATAGTTCTTCTTTATCCATATTATACCTTAAACCCAATCCCTTCCAAATTCTTTTTTATCTCTTCTTCAAGTTCGTGCGATTTCTTGAACTGTTTTTTGAGTTCGGAATTTAATCTATTCATCTTCTGATCAAAAGGCTCAGAATCTTCTTCGGCTTCTTCTGTGCCGACGTAACGTCCGGGTGTCAATATATACCCATGCTCTTGTATCTTGGGAAGTTTAACAGAAGCGCAAAAGCCTGCAATATCAGAATATTTTCCTCCTTCGCCTCTCCAAGCGTGATATGTAGAGGAAATTTTATTTATTTCATCTGGAGTTAATTCCCTATGCCTTCTGTCGTACATTACTCCCATTTTTCTGGCATCAATAAAAAGAACTTCGCCTGAACGATTTCTAAACTTATGATTTTTCTTATCACGGGAAACAAACCACAAGCATGCAGGAATCATTGTGTTATAAAATAATTGAGAAGGCAAGGCAACCATGCAGTCAATTAAATCAGATTCAATTATCTTTGAGCGAATTTCGCCTTCTCCGGAAGTATTTGACGACATCGAGCCATTAGCAAGTACAAATCCAGCAATTCCAGCTGGACCTAAATGATAAATAAAATTTTGAACCCATGCAAAATTCGCATTTCCAGCAGGGGGAACTCCAAACTTCCACCTAACATCCCCCCTAAGAATTTCACCTTTCCAGTCTGAATCATTAAAAGGGGGATTTGCAAGAATAAAATCAGCCTTCAAATCTTTCTGCTGGTCATTATGAAAAGAATCTCCCCACTTAATTGTTGCATCTATGCCCCTGATTGCAAGATTCATATTAGCAAGGCGCCAAGTTGTTTGATTGCTCTCTTGCCCATAGATTGAAATTGAATCTTTTTTTATGCTGCCGCCTTGATGGGATTCTATAAATTTTATACTTTGAACAAACATTCCACCGCTTCCACAACAAGGATCAAACACCCTTCCCTTATATGGTTCAATCATTTCAACAAGCAAACTAACAATGCTTCTGGGAGTGTAAAATTGTCCGCCTTTCTTTCCTTCAGCATCGGCAAATTGCCCTAAAAAATATTCATAAACTTGACCTAAAATGTCTTTGCTCTTGCTTTCTTTATCCCCTAAACCAATAGTTCCAATTAAATCAATTAATTCTCCTAACCTTTGCTTATCAAGAGCTTCACGCGCATATTGTTTAGGCAAAACCCCTTTTAGTTTAGGGTTTTCTCTTTCAATTGCATCCATTGCGCCATCAACAATAATTCCTATTGTTGGTTGTTTTGCGCTTCTCTGCAGATATTCCCATCTTGCATCTGGCGGAACCCAAAACACATTATTCATAGAATAGGCATCTTTTTCTTCTTCCAAGCCTTCATAATAATCAGGCTCATTTTTAATCTCATTTCTGCGTTCCTCAAAGGCATCAGAAATATATTTTAGAAATATTAATCCAAGTACAACATGCTTATACTCAGCAGCATCCATATTATTTCTAAGCTTATCAGCTGTCTGCCAAAGCTTCTGCTCAAATCCTAAACCAGCTCCGTTATTAGTTGCTATTGTCACCAACCCCCATTTACTCCGTCTAATTCAATACTTTCTTAATAATCTTTCCCTCTCAAACTCCTTCATTCTCTTTAATCCAAGTGCAATACCCGCACTCTTCACTTGCATTAGGAATATTAGAATTTAAAACTTTAAGAGCTTCAGAAAATATCTTCTCTGCGTTTGAAACGGAAATCTTCATCTTAACCAAATCAGTATTAAACACAACGTTTCCGGAAGATTCAACATTGGAAGGATGGTAAAATAATAAATAAGCATAATTCAAAGTCTTATATCCGTTCTTGCGAAGAAGAAAATTATAAATGTCAAGCTGGTTCTGGTAATGGGTAGCAGTATCTTCCTTCAAGGGAAAGCCGCGGGTTTTGTAGTCAAGCACAACAAGCTTTCCATTTTTAACAAGGATATTGTCAACAGCGCCCCTAAACACATTTCCATTCTTATCAGTATACGTAATCCCTTTGAAATTATTCCTCCATACGGCAAGGAGTTCAGCATCGTTAAACAGCTTATACCTGCTATCCAGCTTAAGCTCAGGAGGCAATTCACCCTTCACCATAAAAGAATCAAAATGAGCTTTCAAAACTTTATCCATTCCGGAAGGAAGCGAAGGGAATATTGAATCCGGCCTTTTAATATTTTTATTGAAATGAATCCAGAAGCACCTAGGGCACTCTTTTAAAAGTGATAATGATGATGGTGAAAATTTGTATGGCATTTTAATCAGCAAGCTTTTTCTTTAGTGAATTATATTCTTTCATGAAAAGCCTGATTGTAGGCTTCAAATCATGGTCTTTTTCATATGACTGCAATGAATTATAATATTCAATTCTATTCCTTAAGTTAATATTTATTGGCGGCAGGTTGTGTTTTATTAGTATATTATTCAATAATATCCTTCCAACTCTTCCATTCCCGTCACTGAATGGATGGATATTCTCAAATTGGTTGTGGACAACAGCTCCAAGAACCAATCCAGGATACTTATTTTTATTCAGCCCATACCAATCTATTAATTTTATCAAAAGGTGGTTTACCCTTGCCTGAGGAGAGCCTTCATGGACAACATTTCCTTTGCTGTCCATCACAACAACTTCTTCTCCTTTCTTCCTTAATTTGCCTGCAAAGGGCTTTGAATTCTTGAATACGATTTTATGTATTTTTTTTATGAATTCGACTGATAGGTGCTCTTTAGTATTTCGTATATAAGAAATTGCCTCATCAACTCCGAATGCTTCCGCAATATCCTCTTTGGATTTGTTCGGCCACTTATCTTTCTCCAGCAGTTCGCCAACTTCATTCTGGTTTAGCCTGCTCCCTTCTATGGCGTTTGTATTATATGTGAATATTTTTGAGAATTTTTTCCAATTGCTTTCTGACAAATGGCTTATTTTCAAAGGTATCTGCGCTTCAAGATTCCTTATTAAATTTATTTCCTCTTCTGATAACTCTACTTTTAAAGGATCTTTTATGATGTTGTATTTGTGAATTTCCTCAAGCACCAGTTTTTCGGCTATTGCTTTTCTTTCTTCAAGCAAGCCGGGCTTTAAATCCTGGCCAAGATATTTCCTGAATTTGTGGACTTTCAGGCCTTCTCTGTACGAATGTGCGAGAAAATACTTTATCTTCTTTCCCAGCTTCCTTTTCTCAACGTGCATACCTATTATATAGGTGACTACATATTTAAATCTTTTGGTGTCAGGTGACTACATTTCAGCTGTTTTGTAGACACCTTCTGCCAGCCAGTAATTAACCTATCTTCTCCAACATATATATTCCAGCACCACTGGACACTGGACATCTTCGGCTGAAATATATAAAGAAACTCTATCTATATACTGTTTGAAGTTGTCGCAAGGCAATTTTACCCAGTCTCTGGGACGTGCGTGGTTAATGGCGTAAATCCGCCTAAAACCGTTAAAACACGTTCATAATCAAGGAGGCTTTGAAATAAAACGCGAAAGCAAGGGTAAAGAAAATGAATGAAATAAAAAACATACCGGAAAAGAGATTTAGTACAGGCGCAGTTACTGCAACTGTCTGGCAAAACCAGGGAAAAGGCAGGAATGGGGAAGTAGTGCCCTATAGGACTGTTTCTTTGCAGAGAAGTTATAAAGACAAAAATGGAGTATGGCAGCATGCCAGTTCTCTAAGAGTTAATGACTTGCCACGGGCATCTCTAGTGCTTCAGAAAGCATTCGAGTACTTGGTGATAAGAGAGCAGAATGCAAATGCAGCCGTAGATTATGTTGACGAAGACATAATTGAAGAAGTAATTTAACTCTATGGAGTAAATGAATTAATTTATTTTTTTATTTTTAACAAACAAAATAATAACAAAGTATAAAAAACCAAGGTGATTAACGATGGAACAAGAACTAATAGAATTAGAAGATATTAAAGAAACAAAAAGAAAAAGAAAAGAAATGAAATCAGAAAAATCTGAAGAACCAGAAACCAAGAAAGAACAGTCAATCTATGACCTGCCTGGAGTAGGCGCAGCGACAGCTGAGAAATTAATGGCAGTGGGCTACACTGACCTGATGAGCATTGCAGTAGCGTCTCCGGGAGAATTAATAGAAGCGACGGGCATGGGAGACGCAGTCGCAAAAAAACTCATAGCAATTGCAAGAAGCAATCTTGAAATGGGATTTGAGTCAGGAGAAGAGCTGTTAAAGCGAAGAGAAAAGGTAATAAGAATCAAAACAGGAAGCAAAGCTCTAAACACATTACTTGGAGGAGGCTTTGAGACTGGAGCAATAGTGGAATGCTTTGGTGAATTCGGCTCCGGAAAGACCCAGATAGGACATGCTTTAGCTGTTACAGTTCAAACTGTAGAAAAAGATGCAGTTGCAGTCTACATTGACACAGAAAACACTTTCAGGCCAGATAGGATTATTCAGCTAGCTAAAGGAGCCGGACTAGACCCAGACCAGGTTTTGAAAAACATAAAGGTTGCAAGAGCTTACAACTCTGACCATCAGATGCTGCTGGCGGAAAAAGTTGAAGACTTAATCAAGAAGCAGGGGCTGAATGTCAAATTAGTTGTTGTTGATTCATTAACAGCCCATTTCAGGGCAGAGTTCATTGGAAGGGGAACTCTGGCAGAAAGGCAGCAGAAATTAAACAGGCATTTGCACGTTCTTGCCAAATTAGCAGACCGATATAATTTCTGTGTTTATGTTACAAACCAGGTAATGGCAAAGCCGGACATGTTTTTCGGCGACCCTACACAGGCTATCGGCGGGCATATTGTAGCTCACGCCTCAACTTTCCGAGTCTACCTAAGAAAAGGAAAGAAAGGAACGAGAGTTGCCAAACTGATAGACAGCCCCAATCAGCCTGAAGGAGAAGCTGGATTTTACGTTGATGAGTCCGGAATAAAAGATGTTGAATAAACGTTTTTTTATTTAATTTTTATTTTTTATTATTTGATTTATTGAATTTTAAAGTGTTGATTCTTTCTTCAATATGCTTAATTCTTGTATTATATAACAAACTTTTTAAAATAGCATAAAAACCATGATAGATTCAACTGCAGTGAATGACTTATCATGAAAAAGAAAAATATAGCGGCATTCTTTGATTTTGACGGCACAATCTATCATGGGCTGGTTGCTTTTGACATTTTCAGATTTGCTTTTGGAAGGGGAATTATGAGCTTTTCCGAGATGATTAAATTATCAACACTTTCTTACTATTACATGCTTGATAAATTCAACCTTGCAGGAAGGATATCTATAAACAAGAGGCTGTACAAAAAAATCAAGGGGCTGAATTCAAAAGAATTATTTGAATCAGCATCAGAGAAATTTTTTTTACATAACAAGAATAAAAAATTTTATGCCGATATTATGGACATTATCGAGTGGCATGCAAAAAAAGGGCACCGGATTGTGGTTGTCACATCCACCATTAAAGAAATAGTAAACCCGGCAAGAAAATGGATTAAAATTGATGAAATACTTGCCACAGAAGTGGAAACAAAAAATGGGATATATACCGGTACTGTCAAAATACTGCCTGTTGGGCAGAATCGCATAAATGTCATAAAAGACTATTGTAAAAAATACGATATAGATTTGAGCAGGAGCTATGCATATTCAGACCACTTTTCTGACATACCTTTGCTCGAGAGCATAGGCAATGCTATTGTTACCGGCCCTGACAGGAGATTAAGGGCGCATGCAATGAAAAAAGGATGGAAAATAATAGACCACAGGTAGCGCATGGCATGCCCAACCAGCTGCATATAACTCCTCCACCAAAACCTTTTTAATGCTGTATTTAATTGTTACAGTATGGCATACCCTATATCAAAATTTATTGTACCTCCTATTTTCAAACTGTGGCTCAGAAAAGTAAATGGGCTTGAGAATATTCCACGTGATGAGCCATTCATCATGGCAGCAAACCATACAAGCTATTATGAAACATTGCTCTTGCCGTGTATAGTTGTCCAGGTGCTAAACAAAAAAATGCACGCATGGGTTAATGAAAGCTATTGGAATAATCCCGCCACAAAATTTTTCCTTGATTTATGGGAGTGCATCCCGGTTTATTTGGGAAGAGAGAAAAATTTAAAGGAAAAAAACAGCGCAGCATTTCAAAGTGCGCTGAGATACTTAAGAAATGGTGAGATAATGATGATATTTCCTGAAGGCAGAAGAAGCAGCGACGGGAAACTGCAAAAAGCATATTCAGGCGCTGCAAAGCTGGCGCTGTTATCAAAAGTGCCCGTGCTGCCCATAGGAGTAATAGGCTCCAGTAAAGTCCTGCCCAAGGGTAAAATTTTTCCGAGATTCGCAAGATGCGAAGTAAAAATAGGCAAGCCAATGTATTTTAAAAAATATTATAATAAAAAAATAAATGACCAGATGCTTGAAGGCGCCACAAGAGATGTCATGGAACAGATAGGAAAACTGATAGGGCAAAAATACAATTACTAAAATGGTATTCGCATTCGAAAAGCTTACAATTATACCCGTCATAAAGCTCTGGGTTGGAAAAACAAGCGGACTGGAAAATCTGCCTAAAAAAGGCGCTGCAATAATCGCTGCAAATCATGCAAGCTACATGGACCACCTTATTATAGGAGCATATTTAGCTTCATATGCAAACCGCAAATTTCATTTTATGTCAAAGAAGGAGCATTTTGATAATTTTGTGAAGGCTGCATGGCATACCTATGTTGGCGCGATCCCAGTCGATAGGGAAAAAGGAGGAGATGAGGCACTAAAGATTGCTGTCAATTTTCTTAGAAAAGGAAAACTAATAGTAATTCATCCCGAAGGCACCAGGACCCTGACAGGAAAAATTCAAGAAGCAAGAACGGGTGTTGCAAGGCTTGCATTACTGTCCAAAGTTCCTGTTATACCGATTGGGCTAATAGGCACATTTTATATTTTGCCAAAAGGAAAATATGTGCCAAAATTCAAAAGAGCGACAATGAACATAGGCAAGCCGATGTATTTTACTGAATATTACAACAAAAAGATTAATAAGAAGATGCTGAGAGATGTAACCAACAGGGTAATGAAAGAGATTGCCAAATTGTCAAATCAAAAATATGAATTTGATTAAAACTAATTTAAAATATAATGATTAATAATAAATTAATGAGAACATATCCCTATAAATAATAATTATTAAAAATCTTGTTAATAAAAACAATAAGATGAAACCTGTTTGAAAAATAAATTAAAGAAGAAAAAAGGTAAAAAATAAAATGAACAAAATATCTGTCATAGGGGCAGGAAGCTGGGGCACAACTTTAGCTATTCTCCTGAGTGAAAAAGGCTTTGACGTAAAGCTGTGGGCGAGAAGGGAGGAGCTCGCAGGAGAAATAGAATCAAAAAAAGAAAATACACAATATTTGCCAGGAATAAAAATTCCGAACAATCTGGTCGTAAATCACTCCCTTAGGGATGTACTTGAAAAATCTGAAATGATATTTACCGCTGTCCCGAGCGAATTCCTGAGAAACACTTTAGGCGAAATCAAGCCATTTTTCAAGAATCAAATTGTTGTTAGTGTTACAAAAGGAATTGAGCATTCAACAGGAAAAAGGATGACAGAAGTTATCAAAGATGTTCTCGGGAAAAATGCTAAAGTTGCTGCGCTGTCCGGACCAAACCATGCAGAGGAAGTTGGGAAAAAGATGCCGACTGCAAGCGTGCTGGCAAGCGAGGACATGAAACTTGGGAAATTAGTTGCCGAAACATTAAGCACGCCTGCTTTCAAAGTTTATTATTTAAATGATGTTGCGGGAGTAGAGACTTGCGGGGCTTTGAAAAACATTACAGCCATTGCAACCGGAGTGTGTGATGGGTTTGGGTTTGGAGACAATGCAAGAGCTTCAATTATTACATTGGGATTGATGGAGATGAATAATTTTGGAAGGCATTTCGGGGCAAAAAGGGGAACAGTATACGGATTGGCGGGAGTTGGAGACTTAATTGCAACCTGCGTCAGCAAGCACAGCAGGAACAGGTTTGTAGGTGAGCAATTGGCAAAAGGAAAAACTATGAAAGAAATAAAAAATGAAATGCACGGCATGATAGCAGAAGGAATTCCTACAACAAAAGCCGTTTATGAATATTCTGTGAAGCACAAAATACAGATGCCGTTAACACATCAGGCCTATGAAGTTCTTTTCAATAACAAGGATATTAAGAAAGCGATTGTAGATTTATTGAATTTGGTTTAATAAACTCAAATGATAACTTTCAAAGAAAATAAATAAAAAATAATAAATTTATTCTTCTGTGAAATCTTCAATCTTCTGGGGCAGTTCCTCGTCTTCTTTCAATTTGCCTTTTGCCTTGAGGAATTCTTTTGTCAGGATGTAGAACAGCAATCCCAGGGATTTCTTTCCCTTGTTGTTGCAAGGTATGACAAAGTCAAGGAAATTGGTTTGATTGTTTGTATCGCACAGTGCAATTACAGGAATGCCGACTTTTACTGAATCAAGGACCGCATTTCTGTCCGGCCACGCATC
The DNA here is from genome assembly GCA_964359525.1 of uncultured Methanosarcinales archaeon. Lineage (GTDB taxonomy): Archaea > Nanobdellota > Nanobdellia > Woesearchaeales > GW2011-AR4. Next base: position 17,780 of record CAYHTH010000002.1, read on the forward strand.
AACGACCATTACAATTTTTGCTTCTGTGTAATCTTCAAGGTTGGGGTTTGTCAAAATTCCGGGAGGATAACGCCCGGCAAATGTTCTTACTCCAGTCAATTTTCCAAACAATTCAACTGCTTTCCAGCCGTTTTCCCGCCTGCATATGATTAAGATATCTTTTAGGTCGTATTGGGCCAAAAAAGTTGCGGCAACCCTTACCCTTTCATCTATTTTCTGCAGATTCAAAACTGACAATCCGTCCGGCCTTGTCTTGTATATAAACTGCTCCATGTAGGCAGTCCTGAACTTCGTGCCTATGTGTATTCCTGATTTGAGATAAACATCTCTTGGAACCAAAAACTTATCTTCTGCCATTTTCAAATCCTCCGTTAAATTTATTTTATTTGAATTTAATGTTATTTTATTTTTGAAATTTTATTCGACTTGAATTTTATAATTATTTTATTGAATATTTTTATGTTAATTTATTATTTATTCTTCATAATTAATTTCTTGAACAGCCCAGAATTAGTGTGTCTGAACCGCTTTTATAGCCCGCAGTTGAACAACCTGTGTTCTTAGGCAGTACTATGCAGAATGAGATGGTCATTTAAAAAGGTTACTAATCGAAATTGAACACTTCCAAATCCTCATAAACCGGGCCTTGTGGTGTTAGAGTTGATTTAACTAACCTAAAATCCTTTATTTCAATTCTTTTGTTCTCAACTTTGATTTTTTTAATGCCATCAACAAACGACTTTTTGTCTGCCGGATACCTGACTCTGGCTAAGGTTATGTGGGCTTTGAAATCTTTTTCTTTTTTAAATAAATTTTTTAATGATTCATCGGTTTGTTTTTGCAATTCAATAATTTTTTCTTCCGGGCTTAATCCAACCCAAACAACTCTTATGTAATTTTCAGTCGGAAATATTCCAATAGAATCTAGATTGACACTAAAAGTATTAAATTTAATTTTCTTTAGATTGTCAATAATTTCATCGACATTATTTGGCTGCACATCCCCAAGGAACTTTAAAGTCAGATGAAATGACTTAACTAAACTTAATTTTGCATTGGAAGGGAGATGTTTCTGCAGATCAACAAAATAATCTTTCAATTCATTGAAATCAATTGCAACGAATAGCCTCATTTTGTTAATGAAAACCAATTAATGCTTTAATAATTTACTGAAATAATTTTGTAGAGAACTTTGAAAAATTCATTATTTTTTTCAATTTCATTCAAAATTCTCTGTAAGTGAACCTATTGGAATCGTTTTGAGCTGCATATAAAAAATAAATAAAGAATTAATCCTTATTGAAAATTGTCGGGACAATTTTCAATCCCGCAAATTCTTTTGAATTTGTGTTATCTACTAATTTTCTTCTCCAAAGTTTTCCGTGTCTTGGCCGCCTTCGTAATCCTCGCTGGGTTCCTTGCTTTCAGATTCAGCAGGTTCGTAACCTCCTTCTGACCCTTCACGGCTTTCTCCGGATGATTCAGAAGACTCTTCAGTTTTCTCGCCTATTACTTCTGCAAAACCAACTTTGGGAAGGACTCTTGTTATTTTTACCCTTACCTCATCGCCTTGCTTTGTGTTCGGAATAAACAACACGAAACCGTCTTTCTTTGCTATGCCGTCGCCTTTCTCTCCGACAGCCTCTATCTTAACATTCAGCTCATCGCCAACCTTTACGGGTGCGAAATTTTGCCTGCTGAAATCTCTTCTTGGCCCTCTATCATTTCTCATATCTAATACCTCTATATTTATTTACCCTATCTTGTGCAATGCACAATACCCCGTAAAAAGTGACATCAGTATTTAAAGTTTGCGCGTCAAAAACTGAACCCGCCATCAACACAAATAACTTCTCCAGTTATGTAACTTGCCTTGTCAGAGGCCAGAAATCCTACCAGATTCGCAACATCTTCGGGAGTGCCGCTTCTTCCAAGCGGGATGAGATCAGCAAATTTCTTTTTTCTTTCAGATGGAATTGCTTTGAGAATGTCTGTTTCAATCAACCCGGGCGCAACGGCATTTACAGTTATTCTGTTTCTGCTTACCTCTTTTGCAAGCGACTTTGTAAATCCTATAATGCCTGCTTTTGAGGCAGCGTAATTAGTCTGGCCGAAATTTCCTTCCAAAGCCACTATTGAGCTTATGTTAATTATTCTTCCATCCGGCCTGAGCAGCGGGATAACATTTCGGGTTACATTATACACACTATTGAGATTTATTTTGATTACGCTCTTCCATTCGCTTACATCCATATTCGCCAGAGTCTTATCCATAACCACACCCGCGTTGTTCACAAGAATATCCAAATGGCTGAATTTTTCTTTTATAGTGTCTGCCATTTTTTTTACACTCTCAAAATCGCTCACATCTGCTTTGAGAGCAACAGATTTCCTCCCAAGTTTTTCTATTTCATGGACAACTTCCACTGCGCCTTTTTCATCCTTGCTGTAGTTTACAATTATATCAGCCCCCTGCTTTGCAAGCTCTATTGCTATTGCTTTTCCAATACCACGCGAAGCTCCGGTTACAAGTGCAATTTTTCCTCTTAGAGGCTGCTTTGCTGTGTTTTGGATATTTTTAATTTTTCTTGCTGTTACATAAACAACTTCTATAGTGAAACTTTCCTTGTCGGCAAGCTTGTTTGTTTCTCTTAATTCTTTGAACAGCATATTAGTGGCCATTGTTATCAAAGCGTCCCGGTCGCTTTCTTCCTGAGGGGTAGGATCATGGCCTCCTATTTCCGGCAATATTCCTGCCTGCAATCTTCTCACGCGCAGAAAATTCAGCCAGTCGGCATATTTGACTTTGAAGAGCTTGAAATCGGGATTCTGATACTCAAAACCTGCTTTTTTTAACGATTCAAGATAAAATTCAATCGGCCTTGGCTCAGGAAAAACAAACTTCCTTTGGGATTCATTCATACTTATGCGCTCGTCAAGGTCTTTCCTGTAAGCTGCAAACCTTGCATCTGTCCTTACAATCTGAAGCGCAATATCATGCACTCTTTTGACGCTGTTATCAACCATCAACGCACCATCCGGGCGGTTGTGCCTGGTTATGTTGCCGCTCTGGAAGAAAAAATATCCCCCAACCTTGAGAGCTTCAGAAATTCCGGCAAATACTTCGTCAATACCCGGCACGAGGTGGACTGTGTTTGCGGAAATTACATGATCAACAATTCCCACGCCGACAGTGTCTGACAAGCTCGCATATCCATCAGGAGTTTTTTCCAAAAGAAAACAGCTCACATTCTTGTTTGGAATTACATCATATGCCTTGCCCAGCCATGCAGGAGAGTTGTCAACGAGCCACAGCTTGGCGTTTGCTTTCATAAACTCGAGCAGCCTTAATGCAGAAACCCCGGTTCCTGCTCCAAAATCAACAACAATATCATTATTTTTTATTTTTGGGGCTGCTATCTTCATTAATTCATCAAGTATTGCAACGTAATATTCTGCATTTGATACAGCATCATGGTAGGCTGTTGCTCCCTTTGAAGTAGGCCTATCTGGTTTCCATGCCATTTTAGAAAACAAAGCCTCCGCTCACGCTGATAACCTGTCCTGTTATGTAGCTTGCTTTTTCTGAAGCGAGGAAAGAAACAAGGTGAGCTATTTCCTCCGCTTTTCCTATCCTTTTGAGAGGAATCATCCATAAAACCATTTTCTTTTTCAGGAAAGGTATTTTTTTTGTCATCTCACTCTCTATAAAACCAGGTGCGATTGCGTTGACTGTTGTCTCATGCTTTGCCAGCTCTTTTGCAAGCGACTTTGTAAATCCTATAATGCCTGCTTTTGAGGCAGCGTAATTAGTCTGGCCGAAATTTCCGTATATGCCGACAACTGATGATATGTTTATTATGCGCGATTTTTTTTCAAGAATAGGCACGGCGTTTCTTGTTATATTGTACACGCTGCCTAAATTTGTATCAATCACTTTGTTCCATTCATCTTGAGACATCTTTTTCAGTGTCCTGTCAATAGTGATGCCTGCGTTGTTGACAATAATATTGAGCCTGCCAAATTTTTCCTTTATAGTGTTGCACATCTTACTTACCTGGTCAAACTCGCTCACATCTGCTTTAAGAGCAACAGCCCTCCTCCCAAGTTTTTCTATTTCATGGACAACTTCCATTGCTTCCTGCTCATTGTAATGGTAATTTACAACTATATCAGCCCCATCTCTTGCAAGCTCTATTGCTATTGCTTTTCCAATACCCCGCGAAGCCCCAGTTACAAGTGCAATTTTTCCGGATAGAATCAATTTTTCACCTGAAATTAGATATATGGATTATTTTTTAAATCTTCTTATAGAGAATTTTGAAAAACCATCAATTTGTCAAAATTCTCTTAGAGAACTTTGAACGACCCTTAGTTTTATATATTTGATTCAAAGTTCTCTATAATCTGTTTTAACTTATTTTTTTCTTGATTTTAATTTTGAAAGCACTTCCTTGGTGTGCTCTCCAAGTTTAGGCGCATTTTGGTATTTGAATGCTGCAAAAGAAGAAAAAATTGCAGGATAGCCTGCCTGCTTAACTCCATTCAAGCTGATTATCGCGTTGCTTTTATTGAGATGAATATCATTTATTACTTCATTTAATTGTTTCACAGGCTCACAGCAGAAATCGTATTTTTCGTTAAGTATGAGCCATTCATCCTGAGTTTTCTGCATGAATAAATTTCTAAGTTCCTGGACAGCGCTTTCATCAAATTGTCTTTTTATAAGATTTCTATTGCTGACAGAATTACAAAACGATTCCCAAAACTTTGTCTCTATTGCACCAAGGCTTACATATTTGTTATCTTTTGTTTTGTAAATATTATAGCATGGCTTTGTTCCTGAAAGAACCGTCCTTGATTTTTTTGAGACAGAGCGCTGCGCTATATGTATATTTATTAAAGACAGGGCACTGTTAAAAACTGAAACATCAATATTATTTCCTTTTCCTGTTCTTCCGCGATGAATTAGCGCAGCGAGTATCGAGACTGCGACTATTAAAGCGCATCCGACATCAGCAACCTGCACTCCTGGCACGAATGGAAAAAATGACATTACATCAAGTATTCCGCTTAAAGAAGCATAATTCAAGTCGTGACCTGCCTTGTTTTTAAGATGGCCCTTTTGGCCATAGCCGCTTATGGAGCAATAAACAATTTTTGGATTTAATTTTTTGATTGCACTATAGCCCACACCCAAATCATTTAATTTGCCCGGTCTGAAGCCCTCGATGATAACATCAGCATTTTTCGCAAGTTTCAGAAAACTTGATTTGCCTTCTTTAGTTTTAAGGTCGATAACAACACTTTTCTTGTTTCTGTTTAATGCTTCAAAATAAGGGCTTTTTTCGCCGCATATTTCGAAACGGCGCATCATATCACCTTTCGGGCTTTCAATCTTAATAACTTCGGCACCTAAATCCGCAAGAAACAAAGAGCACATCGGACCTGGAAGAAGGGCTGACATGTCAAGAACCCTGAGACCTTTGAGGAGCATTTTAATCCCTAGTTAAGATTTTTTAAAATATGGACAGTCGCAACGCTGCCAACACCGCCTAAATTGTGCGCTAAGCCTATCTTAGGCGTTTTTATCTGTCTCGCCCCTGCCTGGTTGCGCATTTGCTTTACAATCTCGTAAATCTGCGCAATCCCCGTCGGGCTTATCGGATGGCCTTTTGCCTTTAAGCCACCTGATGTATTGACCGGAAGCTTGCCGTCAATTTTTGTTGTTCCGTTTCTGATTAATTCCTTTCCTTCGCCCGGATTGCAAAATCCCAAATCCTCGTACGAAATAATTTCAAGAGGAGTAAATGCATCATGGATTTCAGCAATATCAATCTGCGACGGAGTTACATCTGCTTCCTTATAGGCAAGTTCTGCAGCTTTTTTTGTTGATTCCAGTGATGTCATTTCTTCCCGTTCAAAAGGGCTTAGATAATCACTTATCTCGGCTGATCCAATGATTTCAATATCAGAGGGCTCTTTGGACAATATCAGTGATGATGCCCCGTTGCATGATATGCTGCAATCAAACAGCCTTAAGGGAGAGGCCACAGCAGGGGAGTTTTTTATCTCTTCCATTGTGATTTTTTTTCTATAAAATCTCGCTTTCGGGTTTAGAAAAGCGTTCTGGTGGTTTTTGTAAGCCACTAATGCAAAATCATCAGCTGTTGCGCCGTACTTCAGCATATACTGCTGTGCCACAAGCGCGTTTTGGGCAGGAAATATCATCCCTTCTGTTTGTTCGTAGATGCGCTCGCTGCCCCTCAAGATTTCATCTGTTATTATTTTGGTTGTAGTTGCGACAATTTTGTCAAACCCAATTACAAGTATGTTGTTATGGCTGCTATTTTTTAATAATTTAATTGCTGTCCATAATGCCGTGCCTCCGCCAGCACAGCCAGCAGGCACATCAAGTATAGGAGATTTAATCTGCAGCAGGCTGCTTATCATCGAAGCGCTGTGCTTCTGCCTTTCTCCATTGGATATCATTTCTATGCTGGATACAACAACAGCGTCTATTTCCTGCATCGACATTTTCGCGTCATTCAGTGCTTCCATCACAGATTCATATATCATATGCTGGCTTGATTCTTCCTGAAAACCGAATTTTGTCATGCCTACACCTTTTATGAACATTAACGCGTCACCCTCGAAAGAAGTTTTGTCATTTTTGATTTTACTTTGTCAACACTGGTTATTTTAGGAATGCCTTCTGTGGTAAGCAATTTTTTCATCAGAACAATCTGCTCCACCGTATCAAGATTTTCAGGTATTTTTGCAATTGTACCTATTTTAATCTCTTCCATTTTTTTTATTGCACAATCGCCAATTGCAACTATTCTTTCCTTGCCTTCTAAAACTCTTTCGTCAAACTGTGAACCTATAAGTACGTACAATTTATTGCCCCTTAATCCAATCATCTTTGATGTTAAATTGTGCATCAGATTAAGGCAGGCAGGGCACGACTTGCAATCAATCACTTTTATATCTGAATGAGGGGTTTCCTCCGGATTAGCTGTTTTTATTGGATTTTTTAGAGCATCAACTTCATTGCCCACAACTTCTATCTTTTTGGTATCAGTTCCATTGCCCGCAGCTTTAACATAAGATGGGATTTTTATCATACTTATCTCGCAAAAAATACTGTCAAGCGCAGCAGCATTTCTGCCTGCAAGGATTAAATTTAGAAAAGCAGGCTCGCCTGACGCAAGAGGCCCTTGTCCCTGCATGCCGTTTGTCGCATCAGCTATTGTAAAAACATCTGGCAATGCTTTAACGAGTTTTGGCAATATATTATCTAATCCCATGTAGTACATACCGCGCTGGGTTTTTTCATCAACAAGCCTTGTTAGATTTTCTAATGCCCCGGAGATACCAAGCTGAAAATTTGTCTTCATTATAGGCACGTTTATTATTTTTCTGTGAAGGGCTTCTTTATAGATACTAAACTCGTAACCATCACACTCTACTTTTTCAAAAGGCCCTTTAGAAATGTCTGCAAAAGTAACGCCGCGCTTTTTGCAAACTTCTGTGATTCCGGCTTTTGAAGCAGCATCCACCACACTGGAGCCAATGAGCGCCTGCTCTGCAACAATCACATTTTCCTTTTTTATTCCATATTCGAAAAGAACTGCAATCAGCGCATCAAGCATGTCTGGGTTAACATTGACTGCCTGATAAGGATAAGCTGCTGCTACGACACTTGGTTTAATTAAAATCTTTTCTTCAGAATTAAATTTTATATCTTTAAGAAGCCCAAGGGCATCTTTTATCGCTTCAAATATATCATACTTTACTTTTATTATTACAACGGCGTCATCGCTTTCTGACTTCTTCTCTGTATAAACATCTCCTATTTTGTAATCTTTCATTGTTTTCTTCGGCAGCCTGTTGCCTAATTCGTCCTGAAGCAAAAGAATATTATATGGAATTATAGGGTGCGTTGGTGACGGAATAGTTACTTTTGTAATTCCTGCAACTTTCATTTGAGTTCCTTTCTGCTTTGTTATGGGCCCTTTACAATATATACACTTTTCAATAGGGTAAATCCATTTCTTGCTGCACTTTTCGCAAATCCATCTTATTATCATTTTTACACCTTGCCTAAGATATGCACTGATACCGTGCTTCCGGCGCCGCCTATGTTCTGTGCCAATGCGATATTTGCATTGCTTACCTGCCTATCGCCAGCTTCCCTGCGCATCTGCTTGACAAGCTCGTATATTTGAGCAATGCCAGTTGCGCTTATCGGATGGCCTTTTGCCTTTAAGCCGCCGCTTGGGTTGACCGGCAGTTTTCCATTTAAATTGGTTATTCCTTTTCTTATCAAGTTTTTGCCTTCCCCTCTTTTGCAAAAACCAAGATCTTCATAAGAAATAATTTCAACAGGAGTAAACGCGTCATGGACTTCAACAACGTCAATGTTATTTGGGGATACTCCTGCCTGCTTGTAAGATTCTCCTGCTGCCAATACGCTTGCCTGCCAGGAAGTCATGTCTTCGCTTTCAAAAGTGGACAGCCTGTCTACAAACAAGCTTGAGCCCATAATCTTTATGTCTGTTTCATCTTTTGTTATTATTGCCGCCGCTGCTCCATTCACAGACAGGCTGCAGTCAAACAATCTCAAAGGAGAAGCAACCATTGGTGATTTCTTGATTTGCTTCAGCGTAACTTCTTTTCTATAAAATCTCGCTTTCGGGTTTAGAAAAGCGTTCTGGTGGTTTTTGTAAGCCACTAATGCAAAATCATCAGCTGTTGCGCCGTACTTCAGCATATACTGCTGTGCCACAAGCGCGTTTTGGGCAGGAAATATCATCCCTTCTGTTTGTTCGTAAATTCTTTCAGCTGCCATCAGAATTTCGTTTGTAGTTACAGCTGAATTGTTTGTAAGCAATCTTTCAACTCCCACGACAAGTATATTGTTGTAATCCAGTTTGTTTGCAGTCCATAATGCCGCACCACCGCCACCACAAACTGCTGAACATGTCACAATAGGGACTTTCCTTTTGAATATGCTGCTTATAATTGATGAAAATCCCCTCTGCCTTTCACCGTTGCTTTCTGAATCAACTATAGATGAAACTATTGCATCTATCTTATCAATCTTAGTGTTTGAATCTCCTAAGGCTTCCATTGTGGCTTCGTAAACAAGTTTCTGGCTGGTATCTGTCTGCGCCCCGAACTTGGTCATACCCACGCCTTTAACGTACATAGAACACACACCTCATTTGGAAAACTTGGTTCTGAAATCCGATTTGTCAACAATAGCCACAACAAAAAGTGCCTCTGCAACTAAGTTTTCTTTTACAAATGATTTGCCCTGGAATATCGCTCCTCTTTCATCCTGCGTAATTAAATCAATTTCATACCTTAACTGGCAGCCTGGAAATATAGGAGCTAAAAACTTAACTTCTTTTAGCTTGTGAGCAAGCACATCTTTAGTTTGATGATTGAGAATGTTGCTTCTTGCCAGCAAAGTAGCTGCCTGCCCCATACCTTCAACTGTCAATGCTCCAGGCATTATAGGGAAACCAACAAAATGGCCTTTCAAAAAGTCTTCTTTGCCGGTTATGTCTTTAACCGCAACAATCCGGTTAGTAGTTAAACTTAATACTTTATCCACAAAAAGAAAGTGCTCATTATAGGGAATAATCTTCATGACATTCTCTGTTTCTATCTCTCCTTTATCGTTTTTGTATTCGTTAAATTGTGCCATTTGCCCTGATTTCTAAACTTTGGTTGCTTTAAATAACTTTCTACTATAATGTTATCTAATAATTATCTTAT
>CAYHTH010000003.1:0-26800 GCA_964359525.1 uncultured Methanosarcinales archaeon
AATTCAAAGAGATTATTCAAAACGTTGTATAGATTTAATTTGAATATGTTTAGTGCCTTCCTTTCATCGAAATATCGTACATTACTTCTTCAAGCTTCTTTAAATTCCACTTGATAGAATCAGCTTTCTTTCTTAATTCTCCGTTTCTCAAGTGCAATTTTAAAAATTCGCCGTAGATATCATTCACCAGATTTTTTATTTTCTCGGCTTCATTGAAATTCTTGTGAATGACATCATAAATTGCTTTTCTTACCAATTCACCGGTCAAATCACATAATCCGCAAAGATAATCCTCGGCAGAAACTCCGAGGCTTTGTTTAGTTGGAATTTTTTTATTTTTAACATAATCATAGAAAGCAACAGCTTCCACATATTCCTGAAAGGCAACAGAGTGAATGTTCGTGTCGGTGATAATATTTACTTTTTTTAATTTTTTGACTTTATCCTTGATATTTTTAATTGCAGCTTCAGCTTCCTTCAAATCATTTCTCTGTGCTGCATATATTATTTGCTTGGAAATAGTTATAATTTCCCGAGAAAGCTGTATGACTTGTTCTCTCTTCAAATCAAACTTATGCATCTCTTCCCTTATTTTATTAAATTCTGACTTGTTAATCATAGCAACACTTAAGATTGATTTATTTATAAGGTTTTTGATAACAAATTCATTTGTAAGATACAGCAAGCATTATTGTAACTATCACAATCACAACGAACACTATTATGAAAATTGTTTCATCTCTGATGATAATCACCTTTCGTAAGCATATGGAATAAGGATTTAAATTTAAATGTTATGGAAATGTGTTTTAATAATATTCAATTAAAATAAATGATAAATTTAATAACCACAAAATCAAAACATCAAAAATTGAAAATTTTTGAGTCTCGAAATTCACACCGAATTTCGAAACATTTAAATACATAAATTAGACTAAAAACCTTATGGCGACTTTATCACCAGTAACTCCAACTCTCATGCCGGCAGTGACCCCTTTCAGGGGCGTTATAGATTTCTTTACCCAGATTGGGCTGTTTGATGTTGTTTTGCCTTTCCTATTGGTTTTCACAGTAGTTTTTGCCATCATGGAAAAGACAAAAGTATTGGGCACAGAGCATCAGGATGGCCACGAATACACAAAAAAGAACCTTAATGCCATTGCGTCTTTCGTCATTGCTTTTCTCGTCATAGCGGCAAAAGAATTGGTTTCAATCATAAACGAAACTGTTGCAAAAGCAGTTATTGTTTTGTTCTTCAGCGTTTTATTTTTGTTATTAGTGGGCTCTTTCCACAAGGAAGGCGAGCCGATGTATCTCCAGGGAGGCTGGAAAATCGCCTTCGAGATAATTGTTTTTCTCGCAATAACCGGCATTTTCCTTGACTCAATCAAGACAGCTGACGGAAAAACATGGCTTCAAAGATTGGGGGATTTCACCGGCTCCGGCAATGACCAGTTGGCCGGCTCATTGCTGCTTATGGCTGTAATAGTTTTATTTATTGTATACGCTGTCAAAGAGCCGTCCAAAAGCAGCTCCAATTCATCAGGAGGGCACTAATCCACAAGATTTATATACTACTCATTAAATAAATATGATTTAATAAAGAGGTTAGCAAAAATAAATTTCGTCTAACTTTTCGTAAATAAGAGGTGTAAAAATGGTTGCTCAGGCGTTTAGACCGGACCAGTTTGCCAGGATGCTGGATCAGTGGAATATTCAGGTGGTGCTTATTTTCTTGCTCATATTTGTCATAATCTATGCTATTCTTCAAAAGACTAGGGTTCTTGGAGAAGGCAAGAAAAATCTTAATATTATGGTTGCAGTTATTGTTGGATTGCTGGTTGTTATTCCCCACGTTACCGGAAGATTTCCTCCGAATGCAGACCCTGTTGTGATAATAGGCGATGCGCTTCCATCTATCTCTATAGTTTTAGTAGCAATTATTTTCCTATTAATAATGATAGGCGTTTTCGGCCAGGAAAAAATATTTCTTGGAATGTCAATGCCCGGATGGGTTGCATTTTTCTCATTTGCTGTGATTGTAATTGTATTCGGAGGCTCAGCGGGATGGTGGTCGGGATATTTTGGAAACACCATTGAGCAGCTGTTCGGTACAGAGAGCATTGCAGTCATTATAATGCTGCTTGTATTCGGCATGGTAGTTGCCTGGATAACCTCCGATTCAAAAGAAACTGACGATAAGTCTGCTATGAAAAGAATGGGAGTTGATTTCAGCAAATTGTTTGGTGGCGGTGGGGGACATTAAGGTCCCGGCACTATGGCAACTTTCCTTGATGTAACCGGCCTTCAGCACTTCTCCAGTATTTTTGTTTTTCTTTTCGTTTGGATAGTTGTGTATGCAATTCTCGCATGGACAAAAGTTCTCGGCCAGAATAATCTTGTAACTGTCTTAGTCGGCTTATTGATGGGGATTTTTGTTTTGATATCTCCTCTTGCAACAAGTGTTGTAGCCAATACGGCGCCTTTTCTTGCAGTTATTTTTGTTCTCATAATGCTGATGAGCATAGCCTCAAAAATGCTCGGAGGCCATGGTGAAGCAGTTCCCGGGCTTAAAGGAGTTCTGCTAGTTTTCATTGTGTTTGTTATTATAATCGGTGTTGGAGTTCAGATCAGAAGCCAGATGGATTCATCAACGGCAGATACCAGAGACCTGTCTAAAACATTTAATATCCTGTTTAATCCCACTTTTATGGGAGTTGTTTTGATTTTCGCAATTGCCATTTTTACAATCGCCCTTCTCGCCCAGGGCGGCGTGCATTAGAGAAATTATTTGATTCTAATTTTGTTAATACTTTCAATCAGTTATTGTGATTTAATCAATTTTATTATTCTCTAATATTATTTAGAATTAAAATTACAAAAAATTTTATTTGCTTTTCTGCGCAGGCTCTTTATACCCTTTTGCCATCCTGTCAAGCTTGTTAACATTCTCCGTCAATGTCGGAAGAACTTTCTGGAATACCTTCTCCATTGCTTTTATTTCAGTTCCTACATCAAGTATATTCTGGTCGTAAGATGTAATTTTTCCCACAATGCTTTTGGTCAAAGAATCAATGCTCAATCTTAAATCAATCAGCTGCTGTTCGACCTTTGCAATCCTGTCCTCGCTTCGGTCTTTCCATTCGATAACTCTGCGCATGTCGCCCGCAAATTCCTGCCATTTCTCTTCTATAATCGCTTCTGTTATTTCCTGTATCCTCTCGTCATCCATAGTCATTGGGTTTGAAATTTCATGCGGAGGCTGGAAATTCTGTGGCTGAGGCTGAGTATAAGGCTGTTCATAGTTGCTTTGCCCATAGTCAGACATTCCCGTCTCCTGCCTTGCGTTTTCAAAATTTCCGCTTAGGTTCCCTTGATTGATGGCATCAGAAATTTGCGTGGTAGTGTATCCCTGGCTCTGCAGAAGCTGTGTAATCTGGCCGTTGGTGTAGCCCTGCTGTTTCATCATAACTACTTGCTCCACGGGCGAGCTTGGTGCCTGGGGCTCAGAATCCGGTGGCGGCAAAGAAAGATCTAAAGGTTCTTCTTTTTTCTTCTTACCTAAAGTAAATAAAGCCATTACTACACCTCTCTTTTCGAATAACACTTTAAATAAATGTATTTAAAGCTTTCTATATACTATTGTTTATCTTTATGATATAAATCAAGAATCATTATTTTATCTTCTTCTTTTAAATAATAATATGAACACCTGTAAGAGGACACGTACAATTCCCTTGTGCCTTTTCTTCCATACATCATCGGCTTGCCGATTTCCGGATTTTCCCTTATCTTTGCTATTTGCTTGAGTATTTTCTCTTTTGTAGTTTTGTCTTTTATTTTAGAAAATAGTTTCCGAAAGGAATCATCGAATACTACTTTTACCATTTTTCGGCTTCTTTCAGAAAATCATCAAAATCCATTTCTTTGAACTCGCCTTTTTCGTATCTTTTGTATGCTTCTTCCGTCCTCCTTGCAAACTCCAGGTCTTCAGCAAGATTTTTGTCCATTTCTGAAGCTTTTTTCATTATAATCTGATTTTTGTTTTTTATCAAGACAATCTTTTCCCCTTCTTTTAGATTTTCCCTCATTTCAAGCGGGATTACAATCTGACCTTTCGAACTCATTTTAGTTATGCTTATATCCATTCTTAATCACCAAGTAAGATTAGTCTTACTAATATAAAAATCTTTCGGTTTATTCAATTTCCGTCTTATTCTCTTTCTTAACCTTTTCTCTTTTATCAAGAACTTCATTGATTATGCCTTCAATCTCGTTCTGGCTCACGAATTTGACCGGATTCCACAAATTAATATATTTTTCAAGAACCTTGACTTCTTCTTTTCGCGCAACGGACTGCAGCTCCCTTATCACAAGCATTAATTTGTCTTTTACGTCCTGTATTTCTTTTCTCATCTCGCTTATGTCAGAATTTATTGTTTTCAGCTCCGCAGAATAATGCTTGTTCTTGGCAATTACATTCTCTTCAGTTACCTGAAAAAATCTTCTTAAGTTTGTAATCCCCTCTTCAAGAAGCTTAAGCCTTCTGCTTAAGGAATTAATATCCCCTGTAACTCCGCTTAAATCCGGCCCTTGAGGTGGTAGAGCTTTTCCAAAGCCCAGCATCCCCTTCTTTGGAGGCGGTGGCAACTGCTGTTCTTCTTCAAATGGCATGTTTATCCTCTTTTTTACAACACTTGAATAGTGGATATATAAAGGTTTATTTTTTGTGTTTGAATTTAGTTACCCTGACAGTAGTGCCTTTTTTTAACCTTTCATTTAATATATTATCGCACTTTATTTCCAGTTTTTTGATGAATTCGTCCGGGATTTCTATTTTTAAGTCTTCCTTTAGCTCAAACACAAATTCGTAAAGGCTTAAAGGAATTACATCCCCAACCAGATTCATTTGATTGATTGACTCTTCAACCAAAATATTCCAGTTGATGTTTGTATTTTTTATTATGCTGCCCGCATCTAACCTGTCACCTGCCCTGTCTGTTGCGCATTTCAGGATTATGATGTCTTCCGGTGATACAATATTTGCAATCAAATTCCCATACTCATAAACAATCTTTGACCTTTTTTCCATATTTTCGCTAAATCTTAAATTTATGATTGTTCTGTTAAACAAATCAAATCTATCATCGCCTCTTTGCATCAGTATAGGCACATTTTTCTTGTTTACGTATAGTATTTTTGGGTTTCTCTCGGCATACCCAAGTTCTTTCATAGTATTCAGGATGCATTGCCTGTCATTTTCACTGCATAATACAATATCAATATCCTTGGTAACATTTTTGAGTTTATAATAAAGCATAGCTGAACCACCGATTACATAGCACTTTATTTTTTTCTTTAAATTAGACCCAATCAAATTGAAAATGTTCTCCTGCTCTTTTATGTCCGTCATTCTTTGTACCTCATTAAATCAGAGTTATTGAACGGGATATTCACATTCCATTTTTTTTCTATGTTTTTATAGTCTTTTGTTCTTGCATACTGGACTATGGCTTTATTTTTTACTTTGCTTTTAAGTAAAGCGTTTCTTGTTCTTTTATCCATTCTTTTAACTCTTATAATAGTTTTCGCTACATCATATAAAGCGCCTATTTTTCTTCCTGCATCATATTTTTTAGCATAATGGCAAAGCTCTGGCCAGTCTTTTATGTAATTAAATAATCCCAAAGAAGCAAGCACTAATCTGAAATTGCCATCTTTTACAGCCATTGGCAAAGCTTCCTCCACGCTTAATCTCCTGTCCATTATTTTGTGCTCAACTGGCTTTGCAATCTTTATCTTAGAGTGCTTGTTTATTATATCATAAAGCCCAAGATTTTCCTTTCCTGCAATCCTTATCGGGCTTATTTTGTACAGTCTTGGCTTCTTGCCCCCTCCAAAAGTTTCAACATAGCCTTCTTTTCTCAAAATGCTCAGAATCTTTATAGCCGTGGATTTCTTTACGTTAAGCTTATTTTGCACCATCTTCAAGGTGCTTAGCCCTTCAAGCCTTTTAGCCAATTCGATGGATTCCATATGTAGGGTAATGCATCTGAAGTAATATATAAAGATTGCTAAAATTTATTCAAGAATTCCCTGTTTCTTGGGCGGTGGTGGTAGCTGCTGCTCTTCTTCAAATGGCATATTCATCAACTTTTTGCATTTTAACCATGCTTATTTTTATAGTTTATTATTATCTTCTTCTCCAAACTTTTCTAAGGCTTTGATTTACGCGTTTTTGCACTTGAGTTCTGTAATTTACTTCCCCTTTTCCAGGAGATCTATTTAAACCGCCTTTTTTGACTCCACTAGTTCTGCTGGTTATCGATGTTTTACCGCCTCTATTTGAAGTTGTAAAGCCACCGCGCCTTATCTGAGGAGGAACCGGCGAAGGAACAAATTCAGCAGGCTGTAAAATATTTTTGTCTCCTAAATTCCATCCAGTCTGCTGAAGGCTCGGAGACAACTTCATTAACCTTGTTCTGCCGGTATATTTTATATGCTCTTCTCTTAAATATTCAAATTCGTCAGCAATGAAATTCAATGCACTGCTTCCTCTTCTTCTTAGCGTATTAAACCACCTAGCCGCCAATTCAAATACAGCATTTGCTTTCTGAGCATTCTCTTCTTCAACTGCTTGTGCTTCTAATTCACTATCTCTTCCTGATTCCTCGTTTTTTCTTATTTCATCTTCAGTTTTTTCTGCCGCTTCTGCCACTTTTTCCGCTGTTTTCTTATCTTCCGGTGGCAATTCTTCCCTGGCTTCAACTGCCATTCCTTGTAATCTTAAGAGATTTATTCTCATTGTCGGTACATATTTCTTTTCCCTTAGGTCTTTTATTATCTGTATAACTCTCTGCCACAGTGGGAGCAGAAGTTTTTTATTCTCATCAGTGGTTTTTATTGCCTGAATTTCAATAATCCCTTTAAGTGTCTTCTCTGTTGCGTCTATGTGTCCACTGAATTCTTCATACATTATTCTTATTACTCTCAGATTTATTTCTTTGTTTGAGGACATGCCTTCAATATTTCTGGCTATACCAACCAATGTTTCATAAGCTACCCAGAATGAATTCTCGCCAACCCTTCTAACTTGATCTCTTATTATCTCTAAAACTTTATTTTGGTCTTCTATGGCTCTTAAGATGTAAAAGGCAGTTGCAACATCTTGGGCGCGATACCTGAATTTGACTCTGAGATATTCTAAAGCTTGCCAGATTTGTGCAATTTCTTCCGCCTCTTTTTCATTTTCAGGAAGCACTCTTTCTCTTTCAATCTCTTTATTTATTTCTCCATCCAATAATTGTATTTTTCTGTAAAGCTCTCTTAATTTTGGGACTATTTCATCTTCGGTTAATTCCTTTACTCCTTCCTCAGTCTGTTTTTTACCAGACTCTTCGCCTTGGCCCAAAGCCCCTAATCTTTTATCTTCAAGCATCTCGAGCTGTAACGCCTCGTGTAAGAATCTTCCCCTTACTTTTTCTCTTATCCAGCCCGACAGGCGCACTATTTCAATGTTCAGATTTCGTGAAATTGTTCCAGCGTACATAGTTTTGTTTAGTCTGTTTACCTCGAATTCATGTAGTGCTTTCATTAATGACTCTAGCTTGTTTCCAAAAGCTCCTCTTAATTTTTCAAGAATTTTTCTTTCTTCTTTTACTATTGCTTCTACAGTAAGTTTTTCTATTTTTACATCAATGCTGCTGCTTAAAATTACTTCATCATTCTTTTTCACCTGCACTATTAATCTTGCATATCCTTCCCTGAAACTTTCATCCACAACTCGATCAGAATGGATTTTCATTGGCCTTCTTTCTCCAACAAAAATCGGGGCAATGAATTCTGTTACTCTGCCTTCATGTACCTTGTCCAGTTTAGGGGACTTAAATGGATTTAAAATGCGCCATCTGTTACTTTGCTCGATATACCACTCGAATGTGTAACCTTCCTCCCTGTTAATTTCTTCAGCAAGTTTCTTTACGCTTCCATCTCCTCCGACAACTTGTGCTTCCAATGACAAGAAATTTTCTATGTATAGTATTGTCGGGGATTCTGGCGTGAATACGGGCTCGGTTATTTTTAATGTTAAACCTTCTCTACTAACCTCTTGCGTAACTACTGATTTACCTGCTTCAAGTACAACATCAATTGAGTTTCTTGCAATTTCAATAGATTGTGTTTCTATACTTCCATCATCTTTTCTAACGTTTGCTACTTTCCTGACTACAACTAACAATATTGCATTGCCATTTCTTAAATTTTCAGGTACTGTCCCATATGAATGCAAAACACAAATACTTTGATTTTCTTCTCCAATATATTCAGGAACTGTTGTTCTTGTTCTTCTTCCAACATGTATTGGAACTTCATAATTGCCCCTTAAGAAGATTAATTTAAGCGGATTTGCTTTGGATTGCACTACATACCACTCAAAACTATAACCTTTTTCATTATTTACATCATTTACTATTTCATCTTCGCCCTCAACTTTGGCTTCTACTTGGATGTTTAATCCTTTTATTAGCACTGGAGTTGGAGTAGGTTGCGGCTGGATTATTTGAACAGTCAATGCTGGTTTTAATTTTTCAATCTCAGGTTTTGGCACGGCAGGAGATTTCTTCAATACAACATCTATAGAGTCTGACAATATTTCTACAGGATTCCCTAAATTATCATTTCTTATTACTTTTACTATGAGTTTTGCCGGCCGTTCATAGAATTCTTCAGGTACTGCTCCGTAGGAGTGCAGCACACAAATGCTTGCTTCTTCACCTATATACTCAGGAACTTCAGCATGAGTTCTTCTGCCAATATGGATAGCTGCTTGTCGCTTTCCTTGGAATAGCAACAATCTCTTTATGTTGGAACCTTTCTGTTCAATGAACCATTCAAAACTGTGCCCTCTTTCTTCATTTATTTCCTTGGTTAAATTCTCAAGCATTGTATCTTCTCCAATAACTTCTGCTTCTAGTGTTAAATTTTGTCCCATGAAGAGTGTTGGAACAGGACTTCTTTCGGGTCTGATTATCTTGACTTTTAATAATTCCACAACTTCTATCTTTACGCTGTCAAACGGCTTTTGGTTTTTCTTCGTTGTATCTTTTGTTAAATAACCAATCAAGCGGTAAGAACCTTCTTCTAGTTTTTTATCAATATCCGATATGATATGATTAATAGTTCCATCTTGATTTAGAATTCCATTTGTTGTAAGTGGTATTGTTAAAGTTTCATACTCAATTTTTTTATCTAGATTTTCTTTTCTAATAATTTTGCCTTTTCTATATTTGTACACCCTATAGAAGACAAATTTATAATTGTTATTTTCAATAACAGATTCAACTGACTTCAATCCAATAGACTTATCCATTCTAACAATTTTTTGTTGATTTACTTCATTACCATTGACTTTAATTATTTTAGATTTGCTTGGAACTGTTTCAGTTTCTTTTCCGCCTTTTATTATAACAATAGATTCTTTGTAATCCCAGCCGTATCTTTTTAATGCCGAAGGGGGCATACCCTCTAATTTGGAAGATTCTATCACTTCAGGGGGATAGAAATTTTCTTGGCTTTCTTGTTCATTGTAGTCCCTTCTTCCTCTGGTCATCACTATGAATTTATATTCGCCGGGATCTAAATCCCCAAATCCTTTTTCAGGATCGTCAGATGAGAATACAACTTCTCCTATAACTTCTGGAACTGTTTCTGACTTTTGCGCTAATTCTAAATTGTAATCTTTTAATTTTTGGGAATACTCTGCTTCAGCAGTTGCATAAGCCTCTTCATTAACGGTTCCATCAGGCAGTCTGAAATCTTGCCGTGATGGGATCGCTGGCGGCACTCCAGGTGCGACATAGGTGTATTTTGTTTCTCTTCCCGGATATGGAACTTTATAGCGGAAATCCGCTGTAGGGTCAGGACTGAAGTTAGCGTTCCACCACTTTAATTTCCATACGCTTCCGGATTTTTTGTAAATGAAGCAATTTGCAGTAAAGTTTGGTTTTCCCTGCGCAACTCTGGTGTATATTTGAATTGGAGTTCCATAAGCAAGTCCTTTTGTTCTTGCTTCTTCAGTTGCTTCCACCCATTTTAATTCGCCTTTTTCGTCAACTTTCTTGTTTACCCTTAAATTTTGTATGATTGTTTTTAGTTCTATGTCATTTAGCAATTTGGCAAGCCAATAAATATATTTCAAATGATTTTTTTCTTTGTTTAATTTCATGAATAATTCTAATCTCAAAAATCCGGGCTCGCAATCTTTATCTTTTGCATTTGTCAGGAAATTGGATATTCTCCTGTAAGCTTCAGGATTATTTGATTCTCTGTCTTTCATTGCAATTAATTTTACCCATCTTTCTTTTGCATTCCTCTTAATCCATTTTTCCAGTTCATCAGGTTTTAATAATTCTTTCAATTCTCTGTCAGCTTTGATGCTGGCGCCGGTTATTGAATAGTATTGCTGCACTGCTATCTTTGCATCATTTGTTACATCTTGCAGGCTGTTTAGATATTCTTGCAGCTTGAAAGCGTATTTTTGATATACTGGGCTCTGTAATCTTAAGAACTCAGGCTGTTCAGGCGGCTTGATGAATATTTTTTCAATTGTTTCTTTCCATTTGTAGGTCTTGCCTTTTTCCCATTGCTTTATTTTACCGTTTTCGAATATTGGAGTTTTTCCATTATATCCTGAAATCTCGTATTCGATTCTTAAGAGTTCTTTAAGGTCGTCATGAAGCTTAATTTCTTTTTTTATTAATTCATCAACATTGGTGCCTGAGTTTAAGAATTCTTGGTGCAACCTGTGGTCTGGGTCTAATAAGAGCGAAATGTCTTCATCTTTTTTTAGTCCATATATTATGCCATAAAGTTTTTTGTGATATTCATCAATCTTATCTTTAAGTTTCTTCTTTCTTCTGTAAATATCATATAACTTAACCAAAAATTCATATTTTATTTTGAAATATTTTTTTAGTTCCTCTAAAACCTGCTCGATAGCTATCTGCTCTTTAGTTGTTTTTTTTCTTTTAAACAAATCTTTCACTCTGCCTAATCTTAATTTATTCCTATTCCTCCACCCAAAAAATCCACCTGTTGCAAGCAAGGCAAGTAAAGGTAGTAGCCACCACCAGCTTGAAGCCGTTTTTTTCTCACCAGTTGTAGCAGTTGTTGTGGTCGTAGTAGTTTCCTTAGTGATTTTCACAGTTTCTTTCGGAGTTGTTGTTTCAGTTACAGGGCCTGTTATTTTTGTAGTATCAACCTTCCCAAACAAATTGCTGCCCCAATCAGAAACACCTCCCAAGCCCGGAGTTGTAAATTGGGGTATTCCAATTGTTCCGAAATTATTGCCCCAGTCCTTGAAGAAATTTCCGAATCCAAATCCCGACGTATCAGGAGCGCCTATTGTCCCGAATTGCGGCGCGGTTAATGTATTGAATAATCCTTGTATTAACCCAATTGTTAATAGTGTCAATAACAATGCCAGTATAAATCTCCAGAAGTTGTTCTTGATACCCTTAAGCAGCCACCAAAATAATATGAATAATAATAGATAGAAAAGCCAGTGTATAAAGGGCAGCAGCGCAACAGCAGATACATTGGCTAATACCAGCAGGAATGCCGTCATTAATCCAAGTAATATCACAATCACCTGCTCAGGCCTTTTGATTTCCTTGAACGCATAGCGGGCGCCCATCATATATATGGCTATGAATAAAAATGAAAAGAAGAAAAAATCAATTGCTTTCGCATACGGCTGATATTGCTGGCCTGCAAAGAAATTATTTACCTGAACCAAGCCGCCTCTTATGCTGTCAAACGCAGCGTCTGTAACGGGCCTTGCATAAGCAATTGTGGATAATAATATGAATAGTGCTAAGATATTAAATCCAATTATGATTTTCTTATTATCCATTTTTTTAAAACCTTTGAGCGCAATTTTTTATTATATCTGCAAATTTCTCTTCGCCGAAAAGCACAGCGCCTTTTTTCAAAATCTGCAAGCTCTCGGAATCTTTTCTTCTCAGCAAATCCGTAAGCTCTTCTTCTGTTCTTGTAATTACATTTACATTCGTAATAGTTAAATTAAGAACGGTGACATTATCAACTATCAGAAGCAGATTTTTCTTGTCAGAAATTGCAGCTTTTGCCTGCTTAAACTGTTCACTATTCATTGAAATTTTATCATCCGAATACAGCAAAACAATTTCAGCTATGTGAACTGCAATTTTATTTTCAAAATTTATAGAATAAAAAAGCCCGGTCCCAAGCTTTTCTCCTTTCACAATATTTTGCTTTTCAAGCTTCTTAAGAATGTTGAAAACACCGGCAGCGCTGAAATTAAGGCGCTGCGCCATGTTCCTTATCGTCAGCCTTTCAGTGAAATTTCTAACCAGAAAGCTAAGTACACTAAATTCATTATCCGATAACGATAACATGTCTTTTTTTAATAAATACTTATTTATTTTTTATGTATTATCCTATGTTTTATATTAACTTTTAAATGTTTTTATCAATTGAATAATCATTTTTTAAGTTTTTTAGTTTATTTTTTATATTTATATAACTATTTTTTTAATGTTTAAGTTTAAAATTAACATTTAAATAAACATTTATTAAGAACTTATGTTCAGTATTTTTAAATCTTTCGTTTTATATATTGAAACTAAATTCGGAATCTTTAAATAGGAGCTTTCTCAAGACTACCTATAAGGAGGTGTCCAATATGGGTGCAATGTGTTGTGATGGTGTATGCTCCAAATGCTGGGGCAGTAAATGGATAGTTTTTGGTTTGATTTTGGTTGCCAACCAGATGTGGTTTAAGTGGGATGTTTGGGTAGTTGTTGGTGCGCTGTTGATTCTGAAGGGAGTCATGAAATTAGCAATGCCTAGCGGCTGCGGCCACTGCGCAACTGGAATGCCAGCAAAGAAAGGCAGGAAATAAGCTTGTCTTTTTGGTTAATTTTTTACATTACGGAAACCACTAGAATAATTTGTCGGTGGTTTTTTATATACTTCTTCTTTCTTCACCTAATATGGATTCAATCAAAAGAATATTAATTACAAAACAAGGCAGGAAATTCTATGCAAAGGACTTGGAGCAGGATCTGCATACTCAATATGGTTTTGTCAAGAAAGAAGATTTAAAGAAATCCAAAGAAGGTGATGTAATCAAATCCAACACCGAAAAGGAATTTTTTATATTCGAGCCTTCTTTTATTGACTTGTACAGAAAAATAAAAAGAGACGCGCAGATTATTCCATTAAAAGATATTGGATATATCATTGCAGAAACCGGAATTAACAAAGAAAGCAGAATCCTTGACGCAGGCGCTGGCTCTGGAGCTTTGTCATGTTTTCTTGCGTCAATCGCAAAAGAAGTTGTGACTTATGAAATAAGGGAAGATTTTATTGAGATTGTCAAGAAGAATATTGAATTTCTGGGATTAAAAAACATCAAAATAAAAAATAAGAATGTTTACAATGAAATTGAAGAAAAAGAGATGGATGTAATGACTTTGGATGTGCCAGAGCCGTGGAACGCTATTGATAATTGCGCTAAAGCATTAAAATCTGGAGGTTTCATTGTTTCATACAGCCCTTCTGTTCCGCAGGTTGCTGATTTTGTCAATGCGATAAGGAAAAATGAAAGTTTTGTTTATATCAAAACAGTTGAGATTTCAGAGCGGGAATGGGAAGTTGAAGAGCGCAAAGTCAGGCCAAAAAGCAGGGGCCTTGGACATTCAGGATTCTTAAGTTTTGCAAGGAAAGTCACAAATTAGAAACTTTTATATATTAGTTATACAAGTATAACTTCTATGATGGAAATAAAAGCTAAAACAAAAAAATGGGGTAATTCTATAGGTATATTGATACCGAAAGAAGTTATAAGGAAAGAGAATATTAAACCTAATCAGGAGGTTACTTTCATGATTAGCAGTAAGCCTGTAACCAGGGGGAAAGATATTGCTGGAAGATGGAAATTCTCTAAGTCTACTGATAAGCTAATGAGGGAGGTAGACAAGGAATTTGATGTTGGTTTTTAAAATGACATATTTTTTCGATACTTATGCAATAATTGAATTAATAAAATTAAATCCAAACTATAATAGATTTGACGGATTAAAGATTGTTACAAGCGTAATGAATCTTGGTGAATTGTATAACATATTTCTTAAAGATAAAGGAAGAAAACACGCGGATGAATTTTTTGAAGCTTGTAATTTTGAATTTTTGGAGATATCGCCAAAAATAATGGTAGAAGCGGTGAGATTTAGATATGAAAATAGAAAGGCAAATATTTCATTGGCTGATTCGGTCGGTTACGTTCTGGCACTGGAACATAAATTAAAATTCTTAACAGGTGACAGGCAATTTGAAAACATGCCTAATGTCGAATTTATAAAATGATTTTTCTTCAAATACCGGTTGGCCCAATGCAGAATTTTGTTTATCTGATTGGAGATGAAAATACAAAAGAGGCTGCTGTAGTGGATGCTGGCTGGAATGTAGATGAAATAACAGAAAATGCTGATAATGAAAAATTAAAAATAAATAAAATCATCCTGACCCATTCCCATTTTGACCATGTCCAGAAGGTTAATGAATTAATTAACAAAACCCAAGCTGAAGTTTATTTTCATGAATCGGAATTTGATGCTATCCAAAAATATATTAAAAATAATTCAGCAAAAATAATAAAATTAAAAGATAATGATAAAATAAAAGTTGGTAAAATAAAAATTAAAATTATTCATACTCCGGGCCATACTAAAGGGGCAATCTGCCTTTTATTTGATAATAAATTAATCACCGGAGACACTTTATTTGTCGGTGCAATCGGAAGAACGGACTTGCCAGGTGGAGATGCAATCAAATTATTTGAAAGCCTGCAGAAATTGAAAAAATTAGATGACAAAATTAAAATTTATCCGGGGCATGATTACGGGGAAACGCCATTCTCGACAATCGGGGATGAAAAGAAAAATAACCCTTATTTTAAGTGCAAGACTAAAGAAGAATTTTTGAAATTAATTGGGTACTAAAAAAACCTGCTGTACACATATTCATCCTTATTCTATCCTTGTTGTAATCTGGCCTTGGTTCGTGTGCGTAACCTGCGTGTCTATGTTCGTGTATGATATGTTGACGTTTCCGTTGTATTTCGAGCCACCATTGACACAATTTAGGGTATAAGTTACTAATCCGCCGTTTGAAAGTGTTCCTTGGCTTCCAAGAGCAGTACATTGTTGCGCTACTACAGAATCGACTGTTATATCATATCCCAAAGAATTCTTAACCATTACACTTAGCGATGTAGCGGTTGCTTTATGGTCTATACAGGAAATTCCTGATTGCAAAGTGCATTTATCTTGAAACTCTTGAGTTTGTTCAGATGATGTAGGGGTTTCCTTGATTGGTGGTGTTATGCCTGATGGTGTTTCTTTTGTTATTTTTTCTCCTTCGTCTTTATCACATATTGAATTATCATTCTTATCTAAACAACATTCACTTGCAAATCTGATGTAAGGTTTATTACAAACAATTAACTCTTTTGATATTCTTTGTAAATCTTTGTCGCTTAATTTAGAAACGTCTATTTTATCACATGCAACAAAAATAATTGAAAGTGCAATAAATAAGCAAATAATATATTTTTTCATTTATTGTCCTCTGGGATTATTTTTGTTACCCAATACCCTAGTAAAAATAAAATTGTTATAGCAATAATTAGAAATACTATCCATGTCAAAAAATTTTGATAATTCCCTTCTCCATAATAAGTCAACGCTTTTCCTAATAATAGTACTACTGACCCTGTTAAAAATCCTATAAGAAAACGTGTAGTATATTCTTTTAAACCCTTAATACACTTCTTTTTAGATTCTTTATTTTTTAAATTTTTTTTAACCTTCATTTGTGAATAAACACCCTTTTTTACTTTATTAACTGATTTTTAATAGCTTACTGCAATATTATGAGTTACTAATATTTAAGCCTTACTTTAATATTGCAGTATGAAACGAAGTTCTCGTCAAATTAAGGGAACCATTCTGCAAATATTGAAAGACGGAAAATCTTATAGTTATGCAGAGTTAGAAAGAAAAACAAACACAGGCTATCGTTCTATAGTAGATAATTGCCAAGAATTAGAGGTTTTTGGAGCAATTACAATTGAAAAAATCAGCAAACACGAAGCGAATGGGAAGCCTTATTTTCAAGTTTCTATAACCAATTATGGCAGAGACGTTCTAAAGAAATTATAAACTAATTAGAAAAACCTGCTATAAACATATTCATCCTTATTTTCATAATAATGCGCTTTTAAAGTTGTTTCGTGCGTAAATCCAAGCTTTTCATAGAACCTGTGCGCCCTTACATTATCATAATGTGTAAGTACGTACATTTTCCTTAATTTTGACTTATTTTTTTTATAGAACTCCTTTGCATCTTTCAGCAAAGCATCAAACAATGGCTTGGCAATTCCGTGCCCCCTGTATTCCGGAAGCACAGCAATCCTGTCAAGCTCAGCCAATTGGTGTTTTGGCAGCCCGTGCATAATCCAGGTTGCAATCCCGATTATTTTTCCCTTGTCCTCTGCAACAACATACACCTGCTGTTTTGCGCTTTCACTTTTAAAAACATTTATTCCTTCGTTCAAATTTTTAACATTATAGCTGTTTACAAGAACATTCGCAATTCCTTTCGCGTCGATTGGCTTTGCTCTTCGGATTTTCATTTTTCAATTAATTTATTGCTTTTGTTATTAAATATTTTGTTTTTATTCAACTACGACACTTTTTGCTAAGTTTTTCGGGTAATCTGGATTATGTCCGAGCTTTATAGCAATATGGTAAGCAAGCAATTGTAAAGGAACAATCGAAAGTATCGAGCTTAAGGTATAAAGTGTCTTTGGAACAAAAATAGTATGTTTTGATTTCTGAGGAATTTCCTTGTCACCTTCTGTTGCAACTGCAATTATAATCCCCCCTCTTGCTTTAACCTCTTCAATGTTTCCAAGAACTTTTTTGTAAGTGTAGATATCCTGCGGTGCAATAAACACAACCGGCATGTTCTTATCAATTAATGCAATGGGGCCATGCTTCATTTCAGCAGCAGGATACCCTTCAGCATGAACGTAGCTGACTTCTTTCAATTTCAATGCCCCTTCAAGAGCTATTGGAAAATTTATGCCCCTTCCAAGATAGATTGAATTCGGCTTATTGTAATACAATTCAGCGCATTTCAAAACTTCTTTGTCTTCATTCAGAACAGATTGCAATTGCAGAGGAATTTTCCTTATTCCTTTTATCATATCATGAACTTGTTTTTCATTCAAAGTTCCTTTTATTTTTGATAATAATATTGTCAATAAATACAAAACTGCAAGCTGTGTTGTAAACGCTTTTGTTGATGCAACTCCAATCTCAGGGCCTGCCCTTGTATAAATAACCCCATCAGAAATTCTTGTCAATGAGCTTCCCATTACATTGCATATTGACAATGTCTTGACTCCAAGATTTTTTGCTTCTTTTAGTGCTGCTATTGTGTCGGCAGTTTCTCCGGACTGTGAAATTGCAACAACTAAAGTATCCTTGCCAAGAATAGGATGCCGGTACCTGAATTCAGAAGCATACTCGACTTCAGTCGGAATTTTTGCCAGCTCTTCAAGCATAAACTCCCCAACCAAACCAGCGTGCCATGAAGTTCCGCACGCAATTATTACAATTCTATTCACTTTTTTTAGATAATCATAACTTAATCCAAATTCTTCCTCGAAAACCACATCATTGTTTGAAATTCTTTCATTTAAAGTGTCTGCAATTGCGCTGGGCTGCTCATGTATTTCTTTAAGCATAAAATGGGTATACCCTCCTTTTTGCGCAGCTTCAGCGCTCCAGTTTATCGTATGGATTTCTTTATTTCTTTCCTTTCCATCCAATCCAATAACTCTATGGCTGTTTTTTGTCAAAACAATAATCTCCTTGTCTTCAAGATAAATAATTCTGTTTGTATAGCTTAAAATAGAAGGGACATCAGAGGCAATAAAATTTTCTTCATTTCCAATTCCAACAATCAAAGGGCTTTCATTTCTTGCTCCTATCAATTTGTCCGGCTCATCGGAAAACAGAATGCCGAGTGCATAGCTTCCCTCCATCTCGTTTAAAGCAAGCCTGACAGCTTCTTCAATCTTTTTTCCCTGAATATTTTCTTCAATCAGGTGCGCAATAACCTCTGTGTCAGTCTGAGAAGAAAATTTATGTCCTTTCTTGATTAATTCGTCCTTTAATTCAGAATAGTTTTCTATGATTCCATTATGAACCACGCTTATTTTATTTGTGCAGTCAACGTGAGGATGAGCGTTCTCTTTTGTCACACCGCCGTGCGTGCTCCACCTGCAGTGCCCTATCCCTATGTTTCCCTTAAGATTCAGAAAATTAAGCTTTTTATGGACTTCTTCCAGTTTTCCAACTCCTTTTTTAATGTCGAATCCGTTTCCGTTGATAAAGCACATCCCGACAGAATCATAGCCGCGGTATTCCAAATTGGACAGGCCCTTGAACAGCTTTTCGTTGACATTATTGTTTGATACTACTCCTACGATTCCACACATTTAGTTTATCACCTTATAAGTTTAGAACCCATAATACAAATCAGGATGCCGCCGTTTTTTTGTTTAAAAGTTTTCTTTGATTTATTTATAGAGAATTTTGAAAAATATCAATTTTGTCAAAATTCTCTAAGATAACTTTGAATCAAATATATAAAACTAATGGCTTATTCAAAGTTATCTATATACTTTTTCTTTTCCTCCTTTGGGCTTATAACGGCGGAATCCTGTTGCCAATCCTAATCCATTTTTTGTTTTGAATTTGGTTTTTGGCTTATGCAAGCATAATGTGCATCTCCCGACGAATGCGAGAGTTCATCTCTCGCTCGCCATAAGATGCACTTGGAGGTACTTATCAATGAGTAAACATAGTGAAGCATAGCTTATTTATATACCTTATTAAAAGATTTATAACACCATTATAAGAAAAATTATAATACCTCTTGTTTAGGCATATAAGGATGTTTTGCACCGGAAAAATATAAATATTTAATTTATAACACCATTACAAAACTTTTTATAGTAGTTCTGCTTTACCTCCTTCATGTTCGTCATAGACAAGCAAAAGAACGAAGTTTTTTCATTGCCGGCAAAGGAGATTAAGCCGGAGAATGCAGCTTCAGTTAGCTCGGAGCTCGCTTCTAAAATACTTAATCTTATTGCAAAAGAGCCGATGTATACTATTGACATTGCCAAATCGTTAAAAATGCATGAGCAGAAAATATATTATCACATAAGAAACCTCGAAAAAGCCGGAATAATAAAAGTTGTAAGGAAAGAAACAAAGCAGGGCGCCACAGCAAATTTCTATGGTCTGACAGAGCCTGCCTTTGTAATCCGATTCAAAAATTTTGAGACCACAAGCAAAATCGGGCAGATAAAAAACGAATCAGAATTTCTTGAGCCGTTTATCAATAACGGGCAGCTTGATTCATTAATAATTGTTGGTTCCCCCGACCCTCACGGCCCCGATAAAGCAAGAAGCAGGGACGGATATTATGGGATGGACTTGGCCTTATTCTTGGGAACTTTCTTAAATTACGTTCCGCAATTTAATGTTAAATTAGATACAGAGGTAAGGGATGAAGACTTGCAGAATAATTTGATTTTAATTGGCGGCCCGGTTGTTAATAAAATTGTGGATAAAGTTAATGCAAAACTCCCAATCAGATTTGAAGACGGCAATTTAAAATCCACAATTTCAAACGAAATTTATCCCCAGGATGAATGCGGCCTAATTGTCAAAACAAGAAACCCATTCAACAAAGATAAATTCATTCTGGTTGTTGCCGGAAAAAGATACAGCGGCACACGGGCAGCAATCATAGCATTTCTCAAGGGTTTCAAGAAAATTACAAATGGGAATATTCATAATCCGTCTATAAAAGCAAAAGTCGTTGAAGGAATAGACTTGGATTCAGACGGGATAATAGATGATATTGAGTTCAGGGAATAACTTAAGAAATGGTAAAAAAAGAGATAAGGGTTCTTGGAATTGACGATTCTCCATTCAATAAACTCAAAGACAAAGAAATTCTTATTGTGGGAGTTGTAATGAGAGGCGGCTTGCATGTTGACGGAATTTTATCTACAAAAACTGAAGTTGATGGAAATGATGCAACGGAAAAAATTATTAAAATGATAAATAAGTGCAAATTCAAGCCTCAATTGCAGTGCATTTTCCTTAATGGAATTGCCGTCGGCGGATTCAACATAATTGATATTCAGGAATTAAACAAAAAAACAAAATTGCCGGTTATAGTTGTAATCAGGAAAAATCCTGATGTTGAAAAAATTAAAAAAGCATTAATTAAAATAAAACAGAGAAATAAAATTAAACTATTGGAAAAAGCCGGAAAAGTAATACAAATAAATTATATTTTTGTTCAGTTAGTTGGAATTAAATTAGAAAAAGCAAGAGAAATTTTAAATGTTGTTTGCACAAGAAGTTTGCTGCCAGAACCGTTAAGATTGGCTCATATAATTGCAGCGGGAATTGTTGTTGGAGAAAGCAAGGGAAGGGCTTAAATGATACTATTCTAAAGTGGTTAAAAGAGAAAGATTTATAAAGGGATGTTACTTGCTATTAATAAAATGAGTTCAGCTAAATATGCAACACCTATACTTGCCGCATTAGCAGGAATGTATGCTGCTGGTTGTGGTAGTCCAACTCCAAGAGTAACTGAACAAACTCAGAGGTCTCCT
This sequence comes from uncultured Methanosarcinales archaeon, assembly GCA_964359525.1. Classification (GTDB taxonomy): domain Archaea; phylum Nanobdellota; class Nanobdellia; order Woesearchaeales; family GW2011-AR4. The sequence goes on from CAYHTH010000003.1 coordinate 20,813, forward strand.
GTTTCTCAATCATTAGAACAAAAAGCAGCTGAAACTCCAAATACACCAAGAAGAATTTCTGACCAAGAATTTATTGCGTTGTACAATAAATACGTGCCTAAAGCTGCGCAATTTTATGAAAAGATGGATGCTGCAGTGGCTGAATTTGCTAGTCGTAGTGGCATTTCTGTTGATCAAGTTAGTGATGAAGACAATAAAAGAATACGAAGTCCTTACTGGGACAAGATGAATAGTGACCCTGACGTTACAGCAGTTGCTAGTTTAGATAGACAGACTCAACAGCATTTAGGAGAATTAGTCTCTAGACAGGCAGATATGAGTAGGGCAAGGCGGGTACAAGGAGAATTTTATGTAAAAGGATCTCGTGAAGTAGATGCTTATTATGACCCAGAACAAAGTTTATTCATTGGTAAGCCAGATGTAATGGTCAACTTATTTAATACAACTAATCCACTTGTATATACAAACAACAAAGGAAGAGACGTAGTTGAAATACAACCAGGTTACTGGGCATCTTTTGGTGATTTCGGTCCTAAACCAGGAGATTATGCAAAACCTTTTATTCAGTCAGAGGTTGCGGATCTTAGACATGATCTTAACTTGTTGGAAGATTTATTAAAGAAAATTAAGTCTAATACGAGCCATGAAGAATTACAAAAATTATTAGACGATAGCTTAGGGTCTGGTGAAGGGGATGAGACGAGAGGTAAGTTCTATGTGTATGTACTAAATCCTGGAGAAGAAATTCCAGATATAACCCCTGCTCATTTGCAGGCTGGTGCAGTCAGAATGAGACAACAGATAGGGAAATTAGAACTATTATTGAGATAAATAATAAATAAAGTGAAAATTAGTTAATATTTTTTAGTTTCTAACTGTAATAATACTTCCCGCTATCCTTCTGTTCTCTATCAAGCCTTGAATCTAATTTATTAACTCGAGGCCTATTAGTTGTTGGGTCTCTCCTTAAAGTTATATTCAATTCTTTCAAAAACTTGTTCATTCCTTCTTCCATATCATAAGGCCCTGTGACTTCTCCGGAAATTGCAGGCTTTCCTTCAAACACAATCAATTTGTCAGAAATGTAATCGATGAACAGCAAATCGTGGTCAACGATAAGCGCAGATGCCCCTTCATGCTCGACAAAATCTCTTATGACTTTGGACAAAATTAATCTTTGCTCTGAATCAAGATAAGCAGACGGCTCATCAAACAGGTATAAATCCGCATCCTGCTGAAGGCAATAAGCTATTGCAACTTTCTGAAGCTCCCCTCCGCTTAATTCATTTAATTTTTTTAATGACAATTGCAGGATGTTTAGCGGATTAATTATCTGGTTTTCATATTTGCGGAAAGCATCTTTCAGGACATCAATAACTAGCAAATCAGACGATTCCAGGTACTGCGGCTTGTAGCTGACTTTTACTTTGTGCGAAATTTCACCTTTATCTTGTTTCAGCGCAGAAGCAAGCATTTTGACAAATGTAGTTTTTCCGGTTCCGTTTTCTCCAAGAATCCCGATAATTTCATTTTTGTGAATTGTCCCTTTCTGCGCTTTCAAAGTGAAATTTCCAAGCTTCTTCTCGACGTTTTCCCAGGAATTTATTGCTTCTTTGATATTTTTTTTCTTGATTGGGGGCTGTTCTGCAAACTTTATTTTAGAATCGCGAAATCTTACATTTTCTTCTTTTATATATCCTTCCAGATAAACATTTATTCCGTTTCTGACCGGCTTTATGCCGCTGACGATTCCGTAAGCATCTTCCTTGCCGTACATTAAATGAACTAAGTCTGCCATGTAGTCCAGAATTATCAAATCGTGTTCGACAACCAAAACAGAATTATTTTCATTGATTAAATTTTTAATAAACCTGCTTACATTTATTCTTTGCTTGATATCCAGATAGCTTGTCGGCTCGTCGAAAATGTACAAATTTGCATTTTTCAGGACCGTTGCTGCAATTGCAACTCTCTGCAGCTCGCCGCCTGAAATTTCAGAAATTTCGTTGTTTAATACCTCTTTCAGCTGCAGCTCATCAGCAATTTTATTCAGCCCATTTTTTTCATCCACTTTTTTTAATAATTCAATCACTTTCCCTTTTGTTGTTTTGGGTATCAAATCAACCTGCTGCGGCTTGTAAGCCACCTGGATTTCGCCGTTTTTTATTTTCTCGAAAAATCCTTGGGCTTCAGTGCCCTTGAAAAAAGAAATTAATTTATCGTAATCCGCTTCGGTAACATTCCAGTCGCCGAAATTCGGCTTAAGAACGCCGGCAATTATTTTTATTGCAGTGGATTTTCCTATTCCGTTGACCCCAAGAATTCCGGTTACATTTCCGAAAGTTGGAGTCGGGACAGAATACAAAACAAACTTGTTTTCGCCGTATCTGTGGACTGGCGTTGTTGTCAATTCTTCAGGCAGATTGATTATTTTAATTGAATTAGGGGCAGCTTTCGGGCAGATTCCGCATCCGGTGCATAGATGCTCATCAATTGTCAGTTTGCCGTCTGCCTCAATCTTGATGCATTCCCTTCCGGTTCTGTTCACCGGGCAGACGCTTTGAACATATAACTTCAGCTGCATGTCCTTAAGCTTCTCGTTATCAACAATAGCTAGCCGTGTCATTTTTAGAGATATAACCAATAAACTATACTAGAAAAACTGCTTTGTCTGATACTTGAAAATACAATTCATAGAATACAAAATAATCCTTTCCTTTTTAAACATTGTGGAAAAAATTACCGAATTAGTAATATAGGGATTTGTAAACAAACTTTGAAAAATATCTATGAATATCCTATAAAGGGAAAGAATTATAAAATTAATAAAAATCTTGCTATTTTATGAAATGCGCAGTATGCGGAAAATCAATAGACACGACTTTTTTAGGCAAGATTATAGGGACTTATGTCAAAGACAAAAATAGTAAATTACATCCTGTCTGCTTCGAGTGCCAGAAAAAGTTTGATTCAAAAGAAGAAATTCTGAAAGCGATTACATGAATCAGGGAAAATTATAAAAAATAGGAAAAGGCACAATAAAAATAATAACCGCCTTTTGGCTTGATTAAAATGGAAAAAACATGGTATGACAAGGAAGAGGACATTTTGAACATTGAATTGGTGAAAAAAGACTACTGGAAAACAGTAGAGCTGCCTAGCGGAATAAACATTGATGTTGCAAAAGACGGCACAATTACCGGAATAGAAATTCTAAGGGCAAGCAAAGTTTTTTCCGGAGACGTTAAGAAAGTGATTGAGCAGGCAAAGCTGCTAGTGGCTTAATTTTGAAGTTCTTGTTAACGAAGCAATGATAATATTTTAAAAGGATATGTTATTCTAAATGTTTATTGCCTCTGTGGCTCAACCTGGTAGAGCGGCGCTCTCGTACAACCTTTTGAGAGAAGCGCAGGCTGTGGGTTCAAATCCCATCAGAGGCTCCTTTTTAATTTATATTAAGTTCGTATCCAGTTGTGAAGTTCTGTAATCTCAAGTCATCAGAGTGATTTCTGGTTGCTAGTTTCAATAAAATGAGAGAAGCAACCTATAGTATGACTAAGGGTCCAAGAGTTAAGAAGACTCTTGGCAGGTATTATCTTTACAGATACAGTTTTGTTTATCTGGAAGCACTAAACAACCGGCATCACACATACAAATTTCATCAGATATAGGTGGAACATAGTCTTTATTCCAGCAACCACAGGCACAACCTGAAAAACATTTACAATCAGAATCAACATCACAAGATTTCCCATCAGGAATATTGGAAATGTTTTTTGATTTTTGAGTGCAACCAGTAAGAATGGCTGCCATAATTATTAAAATCAGTGTGACAAAAATCCAATGATATTTTTCATCCATATTCTAAATAAGAAATATTCTATATATAAATGTGTTGAATTGTTCAAGTTGAGTTAAAGTAAACATGCTGACCTGAGTAATTAGATTTTAACAATAATATATAATTTAAACCGAAATAATCATATATTATTTTACCCATAAACTTCAAACGGATTATTGTTATAGGAGAACTGAACCTTTTTGGTCATACACCATCAGAGGCTTTTATTTTATTTCTCTCATGCCCAATGGATGTTCCATTCTGAATCGCTTTCCTTCCTGATAAACAAAACTGTTGAACAGCCAAAACTCGATGAAGAAGAAATCAAAATTTTGAAAGTTATTGCACTTAATGCAAGACTCCCTTCAACAGAAATTGCTAAAAAAACAGGATTGACTGCTAGAATTGTCTCGTATAGATTAAAAAATATTGTTAAAAAAGGAACCATAAACAGATTCAGATTAGTGCTTGATGTAACTAAAATTGGTTTGAGTTATTATAAAGCTATTATTTATGTTAAGGATTATACAGACCAAAAAAACATGAGGTTAAAGCAATATTGCATAAACCAAGGAAATATATTCCATTACGAGCAGAAAATGGGACCTTGGATGCTTGAGTTGGAGCTTGATGCTGAAAATTACGAATCTGCTGACAAACAATTAAAGCAGATGAAGGAACATTTTTCTGATTTTATAAGAAGTTACGAATTATTGTTAATAAGAGAAGAGCCAAAAGGGGAAATTGACTTGACGAAGATGATTTAATTTCTATTCATACCTCAGCGCATCCACTGGCTTCAAAGACGCAGCTTGCCGTGCTGGGAAATACCCTGAGCATGCTCCTATAAGGAAAGAAAATAGCAGACAGCCGACTGTAAGCCACCATGGGAAATAAGGCTTTAGCAAAGCATAGCCGGCAGCAGCAGCTATTGCCCCTCCTGTTTTTGCAATTATGTAACCCAAAACAACTCCAAGCGCGCCTCCAATTAATCCAAGCACACCGGATTCAAAAAAGAACATGAAAAGGATTGTGCTGTTTCTTGCCCCGATTGATTTCATCACTCCAATTTCTTTCGTCCTTTCAAGAACTGCAGTGTACATCGTATTCATTATGTTGACCGCAGCCACAATTATTGATATTCCCGCAATGATAACTAAAATTGAATTCAGCACAACCAGTATTGTTCCAAAAGTTTCAATCAGCTGCTCATATGTCTGCACAAAAAAATCTTCTTCCCCTTCTTTCTGGCCTTTTTCTTTTCTTAATTTCTCCTCAAGCCTGCCGGCAAGCTTTGCCGGTTCAACGCCTTCAGCTGCCCTTATATAAATAAAAGCATACTCATCATTCAAATTGAAAGTTTCTTTTGCGTCTTCCTTTGTCATGTAAACGTTTAAATCGTCCTGCGGGTTACCAATCTCTTCATAGAATCCAATCACACTGAACAGCTGCCCGTTAACAAGAATGGAATCTCCCAATTTAAGGGGCTTTTCAAAAATTTTGTCAGGCAATTGGTAGTTAAATCCAAGAACAGCTTTTTTCTTGTCGCCTTTTTTGAGGTTCCTTCCTTTGGATATGTCAATGCCGCCAAATGCCTCGTCTATAAGCTTTTGCTCGGGGGGTATCGTGGGCATGCTCATCACAAAAATCCATTTGCCTTTTTCATTTTCTCTTCTTTTGACTTCAGCCTGCTTGGCTATCATTGCAGTGGCTTCTGAAACTCCGACAGTTTTTTTAATCACGTTGAGGTCATTCTCCGTCAGGAACATGCCTGCGCTTCCCGGAGGCCCAAACCCTTTCGGCTGGGCTATGAGCTTGTCAGCCCCGGATTCCTGGCTTATCTGATCGACATATTTGCTTAATCCCTGGCCGAAGCTTACAAGTGCGAATATAGCCATTATCCCGATGAGCACAGAGAGAATAGTAAGCAAGCTCCTTGTCAGCCTGTGAATCATATTTCCCGTTACGTATTTTATCAGGTCTTGTATCATCTTATTTTGTATGCCTCAATGCATCTACAGGATTAAGCTCGGAAGCATGTATTGCCGGAATCAGCCCGAATATACTTCCCATAAAAAATGAGCCCGTTACAGAGCCAATCACAAGCCATATGCTGACTTCTGATTGGATTAGGTCAACTCCAAGCG
>CAYHTH010000004.1:0-23683 GCA_964359525.1 uncultured Methanosarcinales archaeon
TGGTTGTGAAAATTCAATAATTACGCCGCATTCAAAAGAGCTGGAATATTTTTTATTGAATTCCAAAATAAATAAATCAGTAATAAATAAAATTAACACTGAGAAAGATATTACAAAAAAAGCGCAATTAATAAAAAGAATAGCACAAAAATTCCTTGACAATAACAATATAATTCTACTGAAAGGAAAGATTGACGTGATAATTTCAAGAGATAGAATATTTTATGTGAAGGGTGGCAATCCAGGAATGACCAAGGGCGGAACTGGCGACGTGCTAGCCGGATTGTGTGCTGGATTTCTTGCACAGTCTAATGATGTGCTGCAAAGTTCAATTAATGCATCTTATTTTAATAAAAAAATTGGTGATATTCTATTGAAGAAGAAAAAGGGGTTTACTTATCTTGCGAGTGATATGGTTGAAGAGATAACGCAAATTCGCCGAGAATTCCATGAAAATTTTTAATTTTCAGGGTGCCAAAAACCCTAGGGTTTTTTAGTATGCGGGATTGAAAATTATCGGTTAACACTGCAGATTTTAGTCCGATAATTTTCAATAAAAAATATTAGAAATTAATTAAGTAAGCCTATTCTTGCACATATTCATTTCCCATATCCAAACATATTTCAGCTTTTTTCAGTTCTTTTCCGAGATAAGCAGCGTGCTCCAGCTTGTTGAACCAATTCTTTTTGTGCTTCTCGCTGTAATTGAAGATTGTCGTGTATAAATCCTGCGCCCTCGTCCCCATAAATTCCTTCAATATTCTGTGATTATAATCGCATATTCCAACACCTATCTCATGGGTGTCGCTGTAAACCCGGATAAGAACATAGCACCTTTTGTCTATTCTGAAGTCTTTATAATCATCATATTTATCCGCCTTTATAACTTCAAAATCTTTAGCCTGCTTCTGCTTCCTAAGCCATTTCGGCCTTTCCATATGCTGAATAGGAATATTCCCGATTTAAAATGGTTTCTATGAGATTAAAAGTAAAAAATAATCATAACTTGCTTTTTCTCAAAATTTCATAATTTTTCCAGTTTTTTCTTCATCAAACCGCCAAAATAGCAACATTTATATACTATTATTTAAAATATTTAAAAGGTTATCTTAAATTATATTAAAAATAATATAAAATATACTATAAAAAATAATAGTATTTAGTCGTCAAATACGGTGCCTAAATGGTTAAAATACAAAAGCTTCCATCTGGTCAGTTAGTCATTACCCTTCCTAAGCTTCTTGCAGAGTATGAGGGTCTGAAAAAAGGAATGGAGCTTGATTTCAAAAAGCACAAAGACGGGTTCATTCTGGAGATAAGGCGCAATAGTTCTGAAGCTGATGATATAAAAATCTCAAATAAAAAGCGAAAAGGGTGAAGGCAATTGAAAATAAATGATTTGGCTGAATTGCTTGGAAAATCCAAGTGGGAAGTGGAACAGATGTTAATAAAAGAGGATGTAATTGAGCTCAACCTGAATGAGCGAAGGTCAAGGCACATCAAAGAAGACGACGAGCTAAGAATTTTTGAATAATGGTGCAGAATATTTTTTTCGAACTGAGCATTGTAGTGGCGGCAGCGACGTTAGTGTCGATTTTCATGAAAATTATAAAGCAGCCGCTTATAATAGGGTATATAATAACCGGCATCGTCCTCGGTCCATTTGCATTAAATCTGGTTCAGCCGTCTGACACTTTGGTCACATTTTCTGAAATCGGGATTGCATTTCTTCTTTTTATAGTAGGATTGAACCTTAATTTTAAAACCCTCAAAGACGTGGGCGTTATAGCCTTAATTACCGGCATAGCGCAAGTAGCAATTACTTTTGTTGCGGTTTATTTCATTTCTAAATTTTTAGGATTCTCAGGCATAAGTTCATTGTACATAAGCGGGGCATTGACATTCAGCAGCACAATAATAGTTGTGAAACTGCTTCTTGACAAGCATGATTTGGATACATTGTACGGAAAAATAGCAGTCGGGTTATTGCTTGTGCAGGATTTTATTGTTATAGTTTTGCTTCTTTTCCTGTCGCCGTCGGTTGGCATACAGAGCTTTTCAAGCTTGGCGCTGTCAACCATCATCAAAATGGTTGTTGCCATTGCGCTCGTAATGCTGGTGAGCAATTATTTTGTTCCAAAAGTGCTTGAGTTCACAGCAAAATCCCAGGAATTATTATTTTTATTTGGCATCAGCTGGGTTCTTCTGTTGGCCTCATCTTTGAGCAGGCTTGGATTTTCAATAGAGATGGGGGCGTTGTTTGCCGGAATAGGCCTTGCTTCGTCTCCATTTAGTTTAGAAATAGGTAACAAGCTTAAGCCATTAAGGGATTTTTTCATAATATTATTTTTTATTTCGCTGGGCTCGCAGATGGTTTTTATATTAACTGCAGACACTATTTTGAAAATTATAGTGTTATCTTTGGTTGTCCTGATTTTGAAGCCAATAATAGTAATGTCAGTTATCGGATTAATGGGCTACAAGAAAAGAATAGGATTTCTGACCGGAATTTCGCTTGCGCAGGTAAGCGAGTTTTCTTTTATATTGATAGTACTGGCGGTGAATTTAGGGCAGATAAGCCAGGAGACTGCATCGCTTGTAACTTTAGTCGGATTGATAACGATAGCCGGCTCCTCTTACATGATACTGAATAATTACAGCCTGTACCAAAAATTTTCCAATTATCTTTCAATTTTTGAGAGAAATAAATCAAGTATTGTGAAAGAATCTGTAAAATATGGTGAATTCAAAATAATATTGTTTGGGTATAACAGAATAGGATTCAGCCTGCTTAAATCATTCAAGAAACTGCACAAGAAATTCCTAATTGTTGATTATAACCCGGAAACAATTGAAATGCTTAACAGCCACGGGATAGGCTGCAAGTATGGTGATGCATCAGACCCGGAGCTTATTGAGGAAATCGGGCTGCAGAGCACAGAGCTTGTGATTTCCACAATACCGCAAATAGACGTAAATCTTCTGCTTGTCGAAAAAATAAGGAAGGTAAACAAAAAATCAGTTGTTGTCATGACATCGCACAATATTGATGACGCTTTCAAGCTTTATGAGGAAGGAGTTGATTATGTGTTAATGCCGCATTTCCTCGGAGGGGAGCATGCATCTGCTTTAATTGAAAAGTTTGGAACGGACATTAATAAATTTGTGAAGGAGAAATTAAAACATATAGAAGAATTGAATCAGAGAAGAAATTTCGGGCATGAGCATCCAACGCATAATTTATAGGCATTAAATATAAAATAAATAATTTTTATCAATTTTAAATTAATAAAAGATTAGATTAGTAAAAAAATAATTAACAAAAATCATAAGGGAGGGAATTTGATTGTTGCACTAAAAGTGCAGCATGTTGCCCTCCACTCACCCCATAAGGTAAAACAAAATCGTGCTTGATAAACAAAACACAGCGATAAGGTGTGGGAACCATCTATAACACATTGGAGGCAACTTCAATGTTCCCCTGAAAAAATTTAATAAAAAATATTTAAAAACTGCTGATTATCAAAAATTAAATCAAAAACACTAGTAAAATAATTAGATTTAAAAACATTAAAAATTAAATCAAATAAAAAAGAGGAAAATGGCAACAACTGAAGCTGATTTGAAGAAGTATGGCTTTGAAAAGATTGAGGAAAGCGAGGAGTTCAGAGGATCCAGAATAAAAACAGGATACCCTCAGCCGGCAAGAAGGTACAGGATTCACTATGAAGGCTACAATATTTCTATCGAAGAGCCGTATTTCTGGACATTGCACTATTTAAGGTATTTCGGCGGTTTTCCAAGAATAGACAAGATAACTGATGTTTTTGCGGCTGCTGAGAATTCTGCTTTTTTCGGAGCGTCGCAGCAAAGAATCGGGCTGCAGCAGGATAAAGTCAGCCAGTTTCTTGCAACAATCGGGAAAATGGTAAGGGAGCTTTTCCAGCTTGTAAGGGAAATGAGAATTCTTGACGAGAGGCTAAGCTATTATGCTGACAGCTACACGAACAGCCCGAGTGCGGAGAGCGCGGAAATAACATTAAAAGGAATCTGGGTTGATTTAGTCGAACAGGGCGCAAAAAATCCCGCATCGGTTTACGGAATGGCTAGGGAAGTCCAGTTCACAACCCTACCGGATTTATTTTTCAGCACGAATCCAAAAAAACAGGAAGACGTTGATGTTGTTGTCGAGAAAGAAAGAGGGCAGTTCAACAGAAAAGTAAAAGAAGTTTTGAAAAGAAAATTGAGGTCTTTTTTGGCATGGAAAGAGCATTCTTATGATGAACTGAAGAACAGGAGAAAATTCACCCTGAAATATTTGCGGCAGCATTTTGAGATAATAAGGATGTATATGAATTGGGTAAAGCCTTATTTAAAAAACATACAAAGGCTGCAATTGGACCAGTCAAAATCTGACACTCCTGATTTGATTGTTGCATTCGAAAGCTCAATGATTGAAGTCGAGATTCTTGCAGTCAAGCCCGGAAAAATAAACCAGTGCATTTTGATGCATTATCTTTTTAGAACCAGGCCGGAGATGAATTATTCGCAGGAATACCAAAGAGGCCCGATACATCTTGGAAGGGTTGAAATTGATTTTAGGGCTTACGCGTGGAGCGACAAGGAAATTGAAAATTATAAGAGATTAAGGGATCAGGAAGATTTCAAATTGCTCGGAGTTGTTGACGGCTCTGTCAAGGCAGCGCTTGAATCTCTTGGAGATGAATTGATGAGGTATCTAAAGGAAGCAGGAGAAGAGTTTGAAGAGAAAAAAGAAGCTCCCAAGGAGAAGTATAAGCAGAGCGGCACTTTCTTATCAGTGTTTCAGGGATTTGCTGAATTGTTTACTTCATTCAAGCCAAAAAAAGAGTCTCGTGCAAAAAAGCCTTCCCAGACAGAATTGATGAAAGACGCCCTTGCAAGAAAAGAAGCGGCAGACAAAGTAAAAAAAGTGATGTGGACAACCTACCATCATTTCAAGAAACACCACGATATGTTAAATTGGTAAGAATTTTATCATCTATAAGATATAAAAAGCATTTAATCTATCGGAGGCGATGGTAAACCGTATATTAATTCGTAAACTTCGTGAAGTATTCTCCTAAGTTTTTCTCTTGAAAAATTTTCTGGAGATGCGAAAGCTTTGGTTTCATCTACTAATCTGTCTAATCGTCTTATGGTTGCTTGATTCTCAGGTGTTATTACATCCTTATAACGCTGTGGAGATATTCTATCAGTATACTTTCTTAACCTACTTGTAGATAATCTCTGTGCCAATTCTGAATCACTTAAGTTTGGAAATGCGAGCCGAATCCCAACCCACTCTCCAAAATAGTCTTGGCTTATTCCTGTCCTACTCAGATCTTCGAGTGTATCCATTGCAGAAAGAGATACACTTTACCTTAAAAATGTTATTTATTTTTCATTTCTTTCGATTTGATTAAAGCAATGAGAATGTTTATATAGATAAAATAATTGTATGATTATATGAAAAAATTAATCCTGGTTTTATCGCTTGTTTCTGTCCTGTTTCTATTAGCCTGCACCCAAAACAGTTCAGTTGCGTGCACAGAAGAAGCGAAGATTTGCCCGGATGGAAGTGCAGTCGGAAGAACAGGCCCGAACTGTGAATTTGCGCCATGCCCATCTGCTGATACAGCTCCAGATCAAAACGAATCATTAAAACAGAATTACTGCACAGCAGAGCAAAGGCAAGGCGATATGTGCATCGAATTATATGGTCCAGTCTGCGGATGGTTTGACCCTGCTAGGATACAATGCATAAAATATCCATGCGCCAATACTTTCAGCAACAGCTGTTTTGCATGCCACGATGATAAAGTTCTTTACTGGACAGAAGGCGAGTGCCCAAAATAAGTTTATAGGTAATAAATTTTAAAACCATTAACTATTTATACAAGCTTCTCAATAAAATTATAAAAAAGGTGTTAAATTATGCAATTCAACAGCGGTTATTCTCATCATCCGGCGGCGGATTATTTTAATGCTATGGACCCCCAGTCTTACGGCGAAAAGCCGGCTTACGGCGGTGATTTGGGGATAAAGGACATTGGAATGAGTGTTCCCATGGGAATTTCTGCAACAAATGTTGCGGGCATTTATTCAAAAATAAGAATGGGCGCCGGGAATATTGAACTTCAGTTTCCAGGATATAGAAGCGGCCAAAGAAATGCACAGACTCCTGAAATGTTTGGCGAAGACCAAAGGCAAGCAATCAGAGAATTGTCGATGGCCAATGAAGTCAAGTTTACAACTCACGCTTCTTTCCAATTAATGGGACTAATGGGAAGAGATGAAAGAGGAAATTTTTCTCTGCAGGGCGCAACGCAGGATTTGTTTGAGCTAAAAAGGGCAATTGATTTTCAGGGTGACATGGGCGGCGGCTCTGTTGTAATCCATTCTGGGGAATTTGAAAGGCCGATAACTGACATGTATCTTGATGATGAGACTGGAAGAATTAATTTGGCAAGAGACCCAAGCGGAAGATTGCTTTTCAAGCAGGCTCATACGCAGGAAGTAGATGCGCATTTTGAATTATTGGACGACAGGACATCAGCCAAAATTGAAACAGTGCAGAAAAACAGGTTGGTTGCGCATCCGGTTTGGAGGCGTGCGAAGCATGATATGCAGGGATTTGACAACGAAGGAAAACCAACTTTTGTCAAAGCGGGAGATTATCTAGATTATGATGACAGGAAAATACTCAACCCGTATGATGCAAGGGAAGGGAGAGTTCCGGAATTTGATGATGTAAAAAAGGAATTCAGGGTTACACTTAAAACTTTTGAAGAATTTGGGAGAGAAGCGCAGGAATACAACAGGTGGTTTGAACAAAAGTATGGAAAAAAACCGGATTACTATGAAAAAAGGTATCCGGAAGAAGCATACGTCAAAGCAACTCTTGAATCGCAGGAAGGAATTGCAAGAGGATGGAGCTTGCAGTACTCAAAAGATTCACAAACATGGTTAAGGGCTTTAAAAAAACTGGAAGAATCCGAAAAATACTATAAGGAACTAAAAGGTAAAATCCCCGTGGAAGAGCAGTGGAAAATAATGAGGGAAGACAGGGAACTGCAAAATGCAACACAAGGCTTTGCCGGTCCTGAAATGATAGAGCCGCTTAAATTAATAGAAAAAGCCAAGTTTGATGTTGCAAGAAGATTAGAGTTTGACCGTTCAACAGCTGCATCACAGGAACAGCAGGCCAGAGACACAGCTGAAACAAAAAAACATATCATAACTCCAATAAAAAGATTGGAAAAAGAAGGAATCAGATTATATGCAGAAGCTGCAATTCATGCTTTGCAAAAAACAAAAGACCCAAACAATCCGGTTGTCCTTGCTGTTGAGCATATTTTCCCGGAAAGATTTGGCGGGCATCCTGAAGAATTAAAGTGGATAATAAAAAAAACAAGGGAAAGAATGGTTGACATGCTTACAAAGCCGGAAATTGTATACGGAGCCAGCATGGCGCCTGGTGAAGTAACAGCCGAAACTCTTCAGCCAAATCCTTATTACATGGGAATAAGCAGAGAAGAAGCGGCGAAATTAGCTGAACGTCATGTCAAGGCAACAATTGACACGGGACATATTAATCTGTGGAGAAAATACTGGCAGGACGATCCTAGAAAAACTCAGGAGCAAAATGATCTTGATTTCAACAAATGGGCAGTCAAAACAATTGACAGCCTTGCAAAAGAAAAAATGGTAGGCAATGTGCATCTTGCGGATAATTATGGGTATCATGACGACCATCTTGCGCCCGGGCAGGGAAACAGCCCTGTAAAAGAAATTGTTTCAACTATCAAAAAATACGGCTATGACAAAGCATTTACTGTCGAGCCGGGAGCTGACGCCTCGACTGACTTGAGCGATTTCCACGGATTAATGAAGACCTGGAAATTCTTCGGCAGCCCCGTTTATGGAATGGGTTTCAAAGGCGGCGGAGCGCCTCAAACTTGGGGAGATGTGCAATATTCTTTCTTCGGCCAAAATAAGCCGCCTTACTATATCTTTGGCGCTTATGCACCTTCAAACGACTGGACACTATGGAGTGCAGTTCCGCTAGAGTAATTAAGATTAGTTAGGCAAAAATTTATATATAAGCATATCTCCTGCCACTTAGGTATAAAATGGCAAACAAGAAATTAAAAACCAAACCAACATGGAACGAATTAATCAAAGAAATAAAAGAAGCCCAGAAAGACCCAGAGTTTATAAGAGAAGTTAAGAAATTTATTAGGGCAACTACCTAAAAATTATACTTCATTTTTAAATCCGAATATTTCCAAAAATTTGGTTGCCACATTCCCTCTTTAATTGCAATGTGCCTATAGGCTTTCATTGCTGGCTTGCTTAGCAACGTGCTGGAATCATCAGAAACTACAATATCCAATTTATAATAACTTGCGCACGCCACAATTGTAAAATCAACATCAATATTTGTTTCCCTCCAGCTTTTGATGCCACCGAATGTTCTGTAAGAATTGTAAAATTTTAAAGCCAATTCATTAATTTTAATGGATTCGCCCAGATACCTTCCTTTAGTCAATTTATCGTATAAGTCTAATAATAGGTTTCTTTTGTTTATTTTCCCTAATCTTTCACCTTTTGGCGTGTCCCTTAACTCTTTTCTGATTGGCTTCAAACCATATACCACAAAGTTAGAATCCTTCAGTATTTTTTCTCTTATTTCATTTATTTTCGGCTCTAATACCAATAACCCGTAAATGTTTGTATCGAAGATTACTCGGAGCATTTTGATAGAAAATTGTCGAAGAAGTTATTAAATTTTGCTGATTTTCTGGAGGAAGTTTGCTTATAGGAAGATTTGAAAATCCTATATTTTTTATTATTTGACTTTCATGTAAAATCTATAGTTATTTATTACAACTACTTTAATTTGTGGGTTCTGTCCAACAAAAACTAATGATGTAGAATTTAAGCCAAATATTAATCCGCCATTTACCGTAGCTCTTATCATTTCATTAGCCAATGCTTCATGATATTCATTAAAAGTCACTATTTCTGAATCAAAACCATTAACTATAAAATTTACTGAATTACTTTTAATTCTTGAAGCGAAGTCTAAAGCATCAGCTCCAACATTTACCCCCTTTACAGAAAAGTGAGATCTTAGTTTTTTTACGGATTCTTGGTAAGATAAATCAATGTATGGGTTTGGAAATTTGTTCCTATATAAATTAACTTCTATGTATGTTTTAACTTGGAGTCTTTCTGAAAGATATATCATGTTTCCGCCAGCAGCTAAGTCAATCAAAATTGAGCCTTCTAATTTGCTTTTTAAGAATTGTAAAACCTTTTCTGCAGAACTTTTATTATGATCATCCGGAAAGATTATATTTGTAGTCCAAATACCGTCGTAGCTAGTGAGAAACGCTGAAGATTGTGCCCATCCAGATGTTCTTTGATCTTCTTCAGCCTGCCTAATCAATTTTTGATATTGTGGCAAATTTGGATTTTTATAGCTTAATAAATTTCTTAAAAAAGGGTTTCCCTCATTCTTTTCAATTACTTCATTTATTCTCTCAATATCCTTCTTAAAAGCCTCAAACCATCTTTCCAATCCAAGAAATTCAATTTCTTTAATTTGTTTATTTCTAGCTCTTTGCAATAAAGCATCTTGGTCAGCAACAAGCTCTCTGACATCTTTTTTAAATTCTTCATAATCTACTTTGGTTACATCATGCGCTCTCCTATGCTCTTCATAGAACAATTTGATAATGACAAGAAGAATGTGTCTTAATTTTTCCAAATCTTCAAATTCTTCCCATAAATAGGCGTGGTCTTCTATAAATCTTGAATAGATTTTATGCAACAATTCCTTTTCTTCTTTCAATAATTTTTCTTCTTCATCTATAAATGATTTAATCTGAGCCTTTAATCTTTCCATTAGTTTAATCTTGATGTAACTCTTATTTAAAATTAACTAAATATTTAAATAAAACAATCTATTTATCCCCTATTACAATAAATTATTCAAAATGATTGATAAAAAAGAATTCGCAAAACTCTCCCCTGAAGAGAGAATAAGGCGATTGAAGCAGCTGGAAGAGGAAAGAAAAAAAGATGCAAGTGAAATAGAACAGCTTATAAAACAGTCAATGCAGGAGCTGAGGACGGACAAGCTTGCAGAGGAAATTACCCCGGAGCGTAAGGCTGTTGACATTTCAAGATTGTTTGAAAAAGAAAACGGGGGCAAACTTGAGAAAACTGCAAGGCAGCCAAATAGTGCAGCGGCAGGAAATTACCAAACTGTAACCCAGGTATACCAGGCTTATTCGCAATTAAGGGAATTCTACGGCATAGTTGCAGGCGGAAGCAACCTGACTCAAGACCAGCTCAAGGCAATAGGCCAGATTGGGGAAAAGTTAAACGTTGCTGAAAAATACATGACAGAAAGCGAGAGAACAGCATCCAAGCTTAATGCAAGCAAGGCAGTTTTGTATAAATTAAAAAAAGAAACTGGATTGGAGTAATTAAGAGGTTGTTGTTTTAAGCAAGTACATGACTGGGTCCAATTGCTTCCACAATTTAAATTTCTCCCATTCCTGCGAATCCATTCCCGTTATTGGAACAAGTGAAGACAAGTTTAAGTCAATTGTGGGGTGTTTCATATAACGGACAAATCTTGCACCTTTCTCAATTGTCGAGCTGTCAATAAGCCCAAAGCCCGAATCACCGCTTCCTGTTTTTTGGGCGGCATTTGCGTTGGAAGAATCGTAAGCGCTTCTTGCTTTAAAAATTCCCAAATACCCAAACAATTTTCCGTAATTAACATAGGGAGTGTGAATCAAACTTCCATAGCTCTTTGATGCAGTTCCATAACCTCCAAAATTTCCTTCATTACCATCTTTAATAATCCTATAACTTTTATCCGCGCCTGTTTTTAATTTTTCTTTTGCTTCTTTTCTTGCATTTTCAATGGAATTTTTAATCATAATATTAATTAAAGTGGAAATTGGAATTTTGGAAGAAGGTTTTTGTGCCTTTGCCCTTTGTTTTTTTGGAGTTATCTTTAATCTAGGAACTTTAATTCTAGATTTACCTACCTTAACCTCAGAAAAATCTGTTTTTACTTTTTCAACCAGCGCTGCGTCTGTCATTTGGTTCACTTGGATGTTATATCCAACAGAGCTACTTGTATTAAAACTTTTTGGTTTCTGTGGCTAATGGCAAAATATTTAAAGCAAAGAAAAAGCAGATAATTAAAATGAAAGAATTAGTTTTTAAGAAAATAAAAGAGGAATACGACGATTTCTACAAAGCCCTGATGGAAAGGGGCAAGCTTCCCATGTGGAGCACCGAAAAAGGTTTCTGGAACGCATCTATTGCAGACGAAGTTTTTGAAAGTTTTAAGAAAGTAAAGCTTAACAAATTCAAGAATTTTCTTGACATAGGGAGCGGCGACGGAAAAGTTGTATTAATTGCTTCTTTATTTTGCAAAAATGCTGAAGGCATAGAGATTGATGATATCTTGCATCACAAGGCGCTGGAAATCCAGTCAAAACTCAAGATTAATAATGCCGCTTTCCACAACAAAGATTTTTTCGAGCATGATTTCTCAAAATATGATGTGCTGTTTAGCGCCCCTGATGCCCCTTTCGAAAGAGGATTAGAAAATAAATTGCTTAAAGAAATGAACGGAAAACTGATTCATTACGGGCATCACTTCCAGCCCCAAAATTTAAAGAAAGAAGATTCTTTTACGGTAAACGGGACTTTGGTTAGTTTGTATACTAACCAAAAACCATAACCCCGAAATTTTCTCCGGATATTCCAACATCATTTACAAAAAAATTGTTTTTATCAACAATTCTCAGTTTATTGTTTGAAGAAACCAGAAAGTATAGCTTACTTTTTGTCGTGCTCACAACATCACCATAAATTAATTCATTATTATTTCTCTCGAATCTTCTTAATAAGAATATTCCTTCGTCCATTGTATAAATCACAGCTGATTTCAAAACGCTGGAAAACATTTCTGCAAGCTGCTTGGAATGCTTTTGTATAATTTTCAAATTATTTTTTGCAATCCCGATTGAAGGCTTGCAGTGAAAGCTATGGGGAAAATGGCTCAGCAGTGAAACATCAAAATGCCTTGCTGTAATATTGTCATAAAAAGAAAATTCAAAGCCGTTGGAATTTTTAAGTGCTTTTAAAGTCAAGTCTGTGTTTTTCTCATCAAAATTTTTAGCAAAAAACTCGCAGCAGCATTTTGGATAACCTAATATTATCCCTAACTCAAAATGGTTATTGTTTTCCTCTAATATTCTTGCTTGTTCTGCTTTATTTTTATCTTTCGACAAATAAACAAAAAAATTAGCTCTTCTTGAATCATCTTTCGGGATTTTTATCGATTTGTCGGAATAAAATTCACTTTGCACATTTTGCTTTACAACCTTGAAATCAGAAACTGAATAATTAATTTTATTATTTTTTAAAAATTCTGCAGCTTTTTCCAATTCATCTTCAAAAACCAGAATTCGTGCGCATGGCTTTGTACCTTCTAGGACGTACAAAACTTCCAGAGATTTGGTTATCGAGTGAAAAACTGATTGAAGTTCGGGAATCATATTTTATGGTAAATACAAAAATTTATAATTCTTTCGAAAATAAAATAAAAATTAAAAATAGTTTGTATTCGTGAAACAATGCAAAACCGCAAACTATAAAAAGAAATTGCGTTATTAAATTTTTCATGGCTGAAGAAGAAATGAAAGAAAGTGATTTTGAGCAGCAGGTGTGCCCCTTATGCCACGAGAAAAGCCTTATTCTGACAGAAAGGGATACTGAAGTGCCTTATTTCGGCAAAGTGTACATGTTTTCCATGACGTGCAACAACTGCAAATACCACAAAGCGGATATTGAAGCAACCGAGCGTAAAGAGCCTGCTAAGTATGAATTTGAGATATCAAGCGAAGGGGATATGAAAGTCCGCGTAGTGAAATCCTCTGAAGCAACTGTAAAGCTGCCGCATATTGCATCAATAACCCCCGGGCCTGCAGCACAAGGCTACGTTACAAACGTTGAAGGAATCCTTAACCGGATCAAGTACCAGGTTGAAGTTGCAAGAGATGCAGAAGAAGATGAGGAAGACAAGAAAAAGGCAAAGAATCTCCTGAAAAAGCTGTTAAACATAACATGGGGGAAAGAAAAGCAAAAATTAATCATCGAAGACCCTTCCGGAAATTCTGCAATAATAAGTGATAAAGCTGTTAAAAGCCCGCTGAAAGTGAAGAAAACAGACGAATGATTTTAGACTGAAAATTAACCGGTGGTTTAAATAATAAAAGTTGGAATTATTGGCGGTTCCGGGCTCGAAGACCCTAAAATTTTGAAAGGTGCTAAGGAAGCAGCCGTTTCTACAAAGTTTGGAAATCCGACAAGCCCCTTAACCATGGGCAAAATAAACAACATTGATGTTGTGGTATTGTCAAGGCACGGCAAAAATCACACGATAAGCCCCAGCAATGTAAATTATCGTGGGAATATATGGGCTTTGAAAGGGCAGGGCTGCACGCATATAATAGCAACAACCGCTTGCGGCTCCTTGAGGGAAGAAATCAAGCCAGGGCACTTTGTTTTTGTTGACCAATTCATTGACAGGACAACTAAACGTAGCTCGACGTTTTATGACGACAAAGTATGCCACATACCGATGGCAGAGCCGTTTTGCCCAAAGCTGAGAAAACTGCTGGCCGAAACAGCAGCAGAAATGAATCTTACTCATCATAAAAAAGGGACTGTTGTAACGATCGAAGGGCCGAGGTTTTCCACAAAAGCTGAAAGCAGCATGTTCAGGCAGTGGAATTGTGATGTAATAAACATGAGCACCGTTCCCGAAGTAGTGCTGGCAAGGGAAGCTGGAATCTGCTATGCAACAATTGCAATGTCGACTGATTATGACAGCTGGCACAAAACAGAAAAGCCCGTGACAATTGATATGATCTTAAGAATAATGCGCCAAAATGCCGAGAATGTGAAAAAATTATTATTGGCAACAATTCCTAAAATAAAATATCATGACTGCAAGTGCAGGGAGGATATTAAAACATCAATTATTGGTGGAAATTGATTATCCATTCGGCTCCACAATCACCTTTATAGAATCTTTTGCCTCTGCAACCAATTGAAACCCTTTCTGTATTTCATTGAACTTTAATTTGTGCGTGATCATTTCATTCAGGTTTAATTTTTTGGATGCAATCAATTTAATTGATTCTTCCAAGTCTTTCGGCGCTGCTGCATAAGAAGTCATGACTTTTATTTCATTTTTCCAGAAATCATTGATGGGAATTTCAAATTTCTCATCTGGCTTTGGAACTGCAAAAAACAATATTGTGCCACCTTTGTCAACGCATCTTAATGCAGTGTTGGCAGCTGATAAAGCGCCTGTGCAGACAATTACCAAATCTGCCAGCCTGTTTTCATTGAATTCTTTTAGTTTAGAAGCAATATCTTCATTTGCATTAATTATTTGGCTTGCTCCAAATCTTTTTGCAGCATTCAGCCTGAAGTCGTTTATATCAACAGCAATTATTTTTTTTACATTCCTTGATTTTGCGGCCTTTATGTGCATCAATCCGGAAATTCCGCTTCCAATCACTAATAAAGTTTGATTGTCTTTTAAATTTGCCAGCCTTTGCGCCCTTAACACTGTCCCTATCGGCTCAACAAAAGTTCCTTCGTCAAATGAAACATTATCAGGCAGCTTGAATGTTCCGAATTCCACATTTATTTTCGGCACCCTAAGATATTCTGAAAATCCTCCCGGGTCAAAGCTTGTCCTGTGCAGAGTCTCGCATGCAGTGTGATGCCCATTCAGGCAGTAATGGCACTTCATGCACGGGACATGATGGGAAACAAAAACTTTATCGCCAGCCTTAAAATTTTTCACATTTTTTCCAACTTTTTCAACGACTCCGGAAATTTCATGCCCCAAAACTAATGGCGCTTTTTTAATTCTGTACCATTCCATGACATCGGTTCCGCAAATGCCTGAGGCCATCACCTTGACAAGAAGCTCGTCATCATTTATTTGCGGGATTGGCCTTTCCTCCATCCTGACATCTTTATTGCCGTAATAAACTGCAACTTTCATAATAAAAATGAACTTAGAGAACAATAAAAAGGTTTCTGATGAAACTCATTCCACAGCGCTGGAAACAGTTTTTTGTGATTTTAACTTATTGAATAATTCAAATGCCTCGTCTGCAGTATAGCCGTCGTGAACAACGGCCCTGACAGATTGTATCATCGCAGCCGGATTCTCTGACTGGAAAATATTTCTTCCCATGTCAACTCCCGCAGCGCCTTTGGCTATTGCATTGTAAGACATCTCCAAGGCTTCTTTTTCAGGAATCTTTTTTCCTCCGGCAATGACAATCGGGACAGGGCAGCCCTCAACAACCTTGTCAAAATCTTCGGCGCAATAATATGTCTTGACCATGTGGGCGCCAATTTCAGCAGCGACTCTGCACGCCAATCCAAGGTATCTTGCATCCCTTGCCATATCCTTGCCTACTGCCGTAATTGCAAGCACAGGCATTCCATATTCCTCAGCTTCATTGACTAATCTTCCCAGATTAGAAATTGTCCTGTCCTCGTTTTTTTCACCGACAAAAATAGACATTCCAACTCCAACAGCATTCAATCTTAACGCTTCCTTCATGGATGTTGTAATATCTTCATTTGATAATTCTCCCAAAACGCTCGGACCGCCTGAAACTCTCAAGAAAATTGGTGTGTTTGTCGTTGGAGAAATACAATTTCTTAAAACCCCTCTTGTGACAAACAAGGAATCGCAATACTGCAGCAAAGGACTTATTGTTTCGCGAGGCCTTTTCAAGCCTGTTGTAGGGCCTTGGAAATATCCATGGTCAACAGCAAGCATTACAGTCTTGCCGCTCTTCTGGTTGAAAATCCTTGCCAGCCTATTCTTCATCCCCCAATCCATTTGAATTACCTTTATACCAAATAAGAAGTAATTATTTATAAAGGTTGTTGATTTATTTATTCCTCACAAACCTCTCAATCTCTTCCTTTACCGGCTTTATAATTCCACTCTCGGTTATAATTCCAGTAATATATTTTGCCGGAGTAACATCAAAAGCAGGATTTTTTGCGGAGCTCTTTTCAGGCGCAATTCGTATTTTTTTTATTTTATTGTTTTCGTCAATCCCTGAAATATACAAAACCTCCTCTTGGCTTCTTTCTTCAATTAGAATATCATCTCCAGTTTTTGAATTTAAATCAAAAGTTGATAATGGGGCAGCAACATAAAATGGAATATTGTTTTCTTTTGCCAGGACAGCTTTCTCGTAAGTTCCAATCTTGTTTGCGACATCACCATTCATTGCAATCCTGTCAGCCCCGACAATTGCAAAATCAATTTCACCTTTTTTCATAAAATAGCCCGCTGCATTATCCGCAATTATTGAATGCGGAATTTTTTCCTGCGCCAATTCCCACGCAGTCAAAGAAGAGCCTTGGTTTCTTGGTCTTGTCTCATCAACATAAACAAAAATGTTTTTCCTGCTGTAATGCGCAATCCTTATCGGAGACAATGCTGTGCCAAAATCAACGCAGGCAAGTGCGCCCGCATTACAGTGCGTCAAAATATTTTGATTATTTTTTATCAGTTTGTTTCCGTGCTCTCCGATTTGCCTGCAGATTTCAACACTCAAATCAGCATATTCTTGCGCAGCTTCAAAAGCCCTCATTTTTGAATTTGTTATGCTTCTTTCAACAAACATTTTTGATTTTACATAACTTAAAGCATAATTTAAATCATTTGCAGTAGGCCTAGTCGAATTCAATGCATTGTACGCTTCATCAGTATATTTTCCAAAATCCTCAAAATTCTCGCCTTCATACTGCAAAGCAGCCTGCGCTAATCCGAATGCGCCTGTAGCTCCAATTGCAGGGGCGCCCCTCACAATCATCGTCTTTATCGCATTTGCCGTCTCTACGTAATTTTTTGATTGGTAAATCTCAAATTTAAAAGGCAGCAGCAGCTGATTTATCATATAGACGGAAGTACCCCTCATCCAGACTGTCCTGTAATTTAGATCGTTTATCATCATTACCAAACCAGAATAGGATAATTGTTTAAAAATATTGCCAAACAGAAAAACTATAAATATAAGTTGAAGTTATTTGAGGCCATGGACTTAAAAAAAGTCATAAGAACTATTCCGCACTGGCCAAAGCAAGGGGTAATGTTCAGGGACATTACAACTTTAATGAAAGATGCCAATGCATTCAACTATGTTATAAACAAGTTCTGCGAGCGATACAAAGATTATAACATTGACTTGGTTGCAGGCATTGAAAGCAGGGGTTTTATAATCGGAGGGGCGCTCGCAAGCAAGCTCAAAAAAGGTTTTATTCCAATCAGAAAAGAAGGAAAGCTTCCCTCAAAAACTGAGAAAGAAAGCTATGAATTGGAATACGGCAGGGCAACCATTGAAGTTCATGTTGATGCTATTCCAAAAGGAGCAAAAGTCCTGCTTGTTGACGATCTTATTGCAACCGGGGGGACTTGCCTCGCTGCTGCGAATCTGATAGAAAGGCTCGGCGGCAAAGTAGTTGAATGTGCTTTCGTAATCGGCCTGCCGGACCTGGGCGGCATGGAAAAATTGAAAGAGAAATACCCTGTCCTTACATTAGTTGATTTTAAAGGCGAGTAATTACTCAGGAGAATCTTTCTCAAAAACAGCAAACCCAGTTACTTTGTCTTCAACCTTAAAACCGTTGCATTCGCCAATTTCGGCAGATTTTGATATTTTGCCGTTGCAATCAACAAACAGCTGGTCCTTGCAATAAATCAGACTATTCTTGTCTTCGAAGACCGCTTAGATATATGTCCAGAATTCAAAAAAATAATTTAAATTGTTTAATTTATGTTAAATCTGATTTTCTTACATCCTTCCAATCGCTTCCAAAAACTGCCGAGCCGGTTGTTTTTGGCAGGCTAATTTTTATCCCATCGCATTCTGCAACATCAGCTGCTGCTGAAATATTTCCATTGCAGTTAACGAATATGCTGTCCTTGCAGTAAACCATGCTGTTTTTATTTTCACATACAGCGGAAGTAAAGACGCTGAAGTGTGACTTTTGATCCACTTGGTTCAATTCAGCCCGCTTATTATTCATGCTGAAAGCAGCAAAGCTAAAAGAAGATATTGCTAATACAAGTATCAAAAATATAACCAACCCCCTCATG
The DNA here is from genome assembly GCA_964359525.1 of uncultured Methanosarcinales archaeon. GTDB lineage: Archaea > Nanobdellota > Nanobdellia > Woesearchaeales > GW2011-AR4. Next base: position 18,272 of record CAYHTH010000004.1, read on the forward strand.
AAATAAGTGAATTTTAAGCCATATTTAAATGTTTTGGTTTAGACTACTTAAGAGTGGTTAAATGAGAAAGATTTATAAATCATAAATAATATAATATCTATATGCTAGCTGAATTGATAGGACTTAGACCAAAATTAAGAGCCTTTGACGAGAAATATAGATATTTGAGTAGAGTTCTTCCTGCCCATGGTCTTGCTGATTATGAAAAATTAAGAAAATATTTTCAAGAATTATATACTGAATTTGAAAGAGTGCCACCAAGTTCAGCTTTAGAAATTGGTACTTCGGATTTAATGAAATTAGCCTTAGCAACAAGTTTTGACGGGAATGGCAAGGCTTTAACCCTTGATGAAAGTGTTGAAGCAAATCTAAAAAGATTATCAAGAAAACCAATTTTAAGAAACATTAGTGTTGAAAGAACTGATTTTAGAGATGTTGATACTGGAGAGTCAAAATATGATGTTTTAATTTTTGAAAATATTATGGATTTGATTGCGTATGATGAAAAAACAAATCATAATGCAATTTACGATAAAATTATTCGGGCTGTAAAACCATCTGGAATTTTAGTAGTTTCTTCAAATCTGTATTATAGAGAAAATGGCAGTGAACTTTTAAGCAAAGGGGAAGGTGTTTATACTACTGTTCAAGATGAATTAGCAAAAAGAAGTGATGTAAGATTTAGAAGAAAAATAGACGGAAGTTGTTTATTACCAATTCAGCATGCTATTACTTATGTCTTTGAAAGAGTATAAATAACTACTACTCATTTCTCCACAATCTCCCCATAACCAATTAATCTGAATCTGTTTCCTATTCTTCTGGAGATTGTGACTCTTGAGCTGGTGTCTGCGCAAACCGGCAGTTTTAATCTGCACCTTATTTTATTTTTTCTTAATTCTATAACTATTCCGACAGTTGCTGCGGAGTTTACATTAAGCATCAATGGCTCGGTCATTTTGATCGGGTCAACATTTAATTCTTCCCGTGTTCCGACAACTCTTTTCAGCAAATGAACATCAAGCAGCAGCTCATTCCAGACTTTTGGAAGCTTGCCCGGCAATCCAACAAGCGAGCCAGTTAATTGGTCAGACTTGACAACAGATGGGTCAAGAGAAGTCAAAACTCCTATTGAGCCGCCGGGCCCGACTGATTCAAGATTTACACTGCCTGAAATTAAGTTTGTGATTTTTGTTGTTATAGGTTTCCAAACCTGCTGGTTTTTCTCGATCATTACTCTTCCGGGCCTTATTTCAACATTGTCTCCGATTTTAAAAACACCCTGCCTTAAGCTTCCTCCAAGGACTCCGCCCACAAGTTTTTCAGGCGTAATTCCCGGCCTGTTGATGTCAAAACTTCTTGCGACAAGCATCATCGGCTCTTTTTTTTCGTCCCGGGCCGGAGTTGGAATATATTTATCAATTGCTTCCATCAGGAAATCAAGCCCAACTCTGTGCTGTGCCGAAATTGGGATTATCGGAGCGTTTTCAAAACTTGTGCTCCTGAGAAAATTTTTTATCTGCTCGTGATTTTTCAGCGCCTGCTCTTCATTAACCAAATCAATCTTGTTCTGCACAATGATTACATTTTTTATTCCTATAATTTCCAATGCCATCAAATGCTCTCTTGTCTGGGGCTGCGGGCATGTTTCACTTGCTGCAACTAAAAGCAAAGCGCCGTCCATTATTGTTGCTCCCGCAAGCATAGTCGCCATCAGGGATTCGTGACCTGGCGCGTCGACAAAACTTACTTTTCTTAACGGAACCGATTTAGAATTGCAGCGAGGGCATTCTTCTTTTGTTGTGAATGCTTTTGCGCCTTTGCATTTTTCGCATTTTCTGAATAAAACATCAGCATATCCCAGCCTTATCGTGATTCCGCGCTTTAATTCTTCAGAATGAGTGTCTGTCCACTTTCCGCTCAATCTTTCAAGCAGAGTTGTTTTGCCATGGTCGACATGGCCGACCATTCCGATATTAACAGCAGGCTGTGGAGGAAGTTCATTTTGTGCTTCTTCTTTCTTTTTAGCCATGTTTTAATTTGATATTTTATATTTAATTTTTAGGTTTTTATTTCAACAATAGAGAACTTTGAAAAATCCATTATTTTTTCAATTTTATTCAAAGTTCTCTTAGAGAATTTTGACAATTTGATATTTTTTCAAAATTCTCTATAAACAAAATTCTTCGGGGAGGGAATATCAAGCTGCACCAAAATTATTTTATCTGCCCTCCACCCACCCATTAATACAGAAGGCTGATAGTGCGAAATAAATGAAAATTAGTTTATTCTTTTTTCTCTTCTGTTTTTGGAGCTTTTTCCGGAACGCCGAGAGCTTCATAAAGTTTTTTGGAGCCTGATTTTGTTACTTTAAGATTTATTTGTGAAATTTTTTCATGTATCTTGTGGCCGCAGACAGTTTTTCTCCTTTTGATTCCTTTTCCAGCGCCCCTGAAACCTATTCCGCGCAAGATTGTCATTTTCTTTCTTGTCCCCAGAATTCCCCTCCTCATTGGAAAACCGCAGTAGTCCGAGCCCCCTGTTATCTGGAACTCAAAGCCCGGAACTTCAAAAGAATCTCCTTTGACAGTCTCGCCTAAATTCAAGCCAATGAAAGGCCTTGCCAAGTCATCCTTTATTTCCTTCTGGAATGTTTTTCCCGTTGCCGGGTCTGAAATGCATAATTTAAAGCTAGCCATAATTTACCTCCTAAAATTGGTTTAGTGAAAGAAGAGGTATTTAAAAAGGTTGTGATGAAAAAAAGAAAAAGCTGGAAGGTAAAAGTAAAAAATAACTGAATTCAAAATTTAGCCGTTGCCAGACTTGCCTTGTAGCTTGGCACAAAGCTGGAATGCCCTTCAATGAACATCAGCAATTTCTTCAGGTAATAAAATGAAACTGCAATCAAAACAAAGGGGACTAAATTCATCCATTCATTAAGGTTGAAAGCAAACATTGCAAACGGGAACAGCATTGCCGAAAAAAATAACACCACTGCGATTAACAAGTTGTTTAATATCCCGTAGCATTTCGCAAGGTTTTTTGAGCTGTCAACATTTGTCAATATAACTGCCAAAACATGATGCATTTCCTTTAATCTTTTATAAATTAAATTAAGCAAATATCCCAATATTATAAGGCTCAATCCATAAAACGCATACAAAAATATGGGGCCTAAGCTAGACTTGATTAACAATGAAAACTTTCTCAATATCAAAAATGCGAACAGCAAGACTATTCCGAGCATTAAAGCAAGCTTTGACTCTGACTTGAGCTTGTTAGTGAAGAAATTCTCTATTTCCGTCTGGTCAAAGAATCTTCGCATGTAGCTGGATAATTTCTCCAGTCTTATTTTGGCTTTTGAAGAAGCTCTTGAATTAAAAGATGAATGAATCTTCTCGCTGTAGTTTATTCCTATAGACATTATTATAGCGGTCGTGAATATTATTGCCGCAGTTATTGTAACCAAATCAATTCCCAGCCCGAATTTTTGGCCTTCTTTTGCAACAAGGAGTGAAAATTCTCCGACCGATATCATCGCAATGCTGGAAAAAAGGGGCTGGTCGTCCCTGAAATTAGCCAAGATCATTGTCACAAATCCGACTGCTATGAATCTTGAAATCAAAACAGTCAGTAATAATACGCCAATCAAAGGCAAGTAAGATTTAACTGTGGCAAAATCCACTAAGGTTCCCATTGATATGAAAAATATAGATGTGAATATCAAAGCCCATGGGCGGATTGCTTTTCCGTATTCTTTTGCATTCGGCAATGAGGCTATCAGGCTGCCTGCAAGAAATGCTCCTGCTGAAGGAGCCAATCCAAGATATGAAGCAAAGTAGCTGAACAAGGCTCCCAAGCCAAGGGATAAAAAAGTCAATAAAGATTCATCGCTGCTGTTTTTTCTTATTATATTGATTATATATTTCAAAACTTTCATCATTATTATGTATGCAAAAATTAATATTGCAACTGAGAAAATTATTTTTTCAAATATCGGCAATATTCCGGCGCTCGAATCTTTTACTCCGGAAAAAAACGTCAAAGCGAAAACTGCAAGTATATCTTCTATTATCAGCACTGCAATTAATAACGGAACTTCCTTCCTGCTGAACAGTTCTTTCTGTTCCAATACTTTCACAACAACAACCGTGCTGCTGAAGGACAGTATTACTCCAATAAACAAAGCCACTTTTACGCTGAATCCCATTAATAGAGTTGCCTGATATCCAAAAAACAAAACAATCGCAAATTTCAGCAGGCCTATTAATATAGACCTTGCGCCAAGCTTTAGAAGTTTGGAAATATCAAATTCCATCCCTATGGTGAACAGCATCAGGATTGCCCCAATTTCTGCCATGGTTGTAATCATGTCCACGTTTTCAACCAACTTAAGGGAGTGAGGGCCTACTATTGCTCCGACTAATAATAGCCCGAACACAGCAGGCTGTTTAAATCTAGTAGCTATGATTCCGCCCACTATAGCACACAAGAAGAGTATCCCTAAGCTAACAAGTTCAGTTGCCATTTTTTAAAACTCAAATTTTATATTCGATATGTCGAAAATCGCAAATTTTATGTTAAATAGTTACGATTTTCGAGCATGCTCAAAAACCGCAAAAGCATTTACTAATTTTGGCGGTTTTTGACAACTTTGTTTAATACCCAACGTTTTTACTTTTTTAAGTATATTGGTATACAAAAATGTATATTAGTTCTGTAAAAATGTATTAACTTATATTTAAAGCTTTCGGTATTGTATAGGTAACTATGATTAAGATAGAATTATTTACTATATTGAAGAGAAATAATGAATTAATATTAAAAACTGTAACTACTGGTTAATAAAGAAGAAACAAAAATTTATAAACTCTGCGTGTTTTGTTTAAAGAATGCAGGTCACAACAGTTCAAATCAATGATTTAGAGAATATTGCAAGTTCAGCTCGCAATGCATTATCTACTGCCCGTACCTTAAAAATGCCCCAATTAGGAAGAATAGCACTTGGTTTGTTTTGTACCCTCGATGATGCCTTAACAGATATTGAAGATGGCAACGATCCATTGGCAGTTCCTCTCGATACAAATAACCCCCTTCATACTTATAAATTGCAATTAGCAATAGCAGCCCTTACTGCTCAACATCTAGCCGGAGTCAGAACTATACCAAAACGTTTAGATGTAAAAGAGGATGAATTGATAGTAAGGATTAAAAGTGCCCCTTCCTATAATACTATAAGAACAGAAATGGGATTGATTGGAGCTGCTGAAAAATATGATATAGTTCTAAGGGTTTTGGACTATGCAAGACTTACTTATCCGAAACCAATACTTGCTACCGAAGCACCAAAATAATCCATTTTCTCGAAAGCTTTTTAATCTTACAAAAAAATTAATTCTGTGTGGCAGGAAT
>CAYHTH010000005.1:0-21651 GCA_964359525.1 uncultured Methanosarcinales archaeon
TCCTGAATTCTGCAAAAGAAGTTCTTGAAAAATATGCGATGGAAGAAAAGATTGGGTGATTATTCCCTGTATTTATGCCCAAAAACTATCTTTTCAACGTAAATCTCCTGTTTCTGTTCATCGTAAGAGAAGATTACTCTTAGCTTGCCAATCCATAAACGGCAGCTACCTGCTAAATCATAATGTAAATGCTTATACCTTGCAGGGTCTTCCGCCACTTCTTCAATTTTCTTTTTGATCCTATCTTTAAACTGGACATCCAACTTATTAAAATCTTTGGAGAACTCTTTAGTTGGGAGTATTTTATAACCCATTCCAATCAGCAAAATCTCTCTTTTTAACCTGCTCTTTTGATTTTTTGTAAGAATCCATAAATTCCTTATCAGCCATCAGCTCAAGAGATTCAATTATAGAATTAAACTCTTCTTTTATCCTTACAAGGTCAGTAATTGCTTCTTTGTTTACAGTTATTGTATTTGCCATATAACGGTTTAAGATATGTTCTTATTAATAAAAGTTTGGGTTTGCTTTTGGAGGTGTATTAATTTGTTCTTGGGAAATATGCTATTGTGGAGAAGATTGGGTTATTCATGATTATAGAACAAATCAAATTGCAATATTTAATTACAATATCGCTCTTATCCCATCTATCTTCTCAGCCACTTCCTGACCCATTTTTGTAAGAGTCAGAAGTTTTAATCTTCCTTGCTTCTCAAAATTAATTAATCCTGCTTTCTGCATTTCCTGAAGAATTTTCACAACATGAGAATATGTGCAATCGACGGTCTTCGCAACTGAAGAAGCATATATCTCTCCTTTTGCATTTTTGAGTTCAACCAGCATCATTGCCGGCTTCTCCCGGAAAAAAACGTTGAATATTTCTTTGTTCTGAATAGCCATTAAACAAACCCCGATATATGTTCTAAAGAATATAGTTTGCATTATCTAAGTAATATTTAAAGGTTTCGAAAATCATAGATTTTCGGACCTTTAAATTAGAAAATCTTTTGATTTTCTTCATTTAAACGTTTCGATTTTAGGACTTAATTTAGATTTTTATCGTCGAAAACTTTTTATTATTGATAATAAATTATTTATGGTCTAGTCATACGTAAGTGATTAAGAAATCAATATTTTTTAAAATTTATTCCATCTCCAGTTTACTAGCACTATATTTCGGAGCCAGATTCGTTATAGATTTTAACTGCTTTTGAATTTCTGAGTCATTCTCGGTGCCGTACGATACAAGAACTTTATCCAAATCTTTCATGACATAATATCCAAATTCGTCATTTGGTTTTCCATTTACATAAAATTTTAATTTTTTATTTCCGTCATCGCAATAAGTTTGTTCATCTAATGTTAAGCAATTATTGTTAAAATCTCCATTCAAAGATTTAAACAAGTGCCCCATTGTCAGCCTGGTTGCATGAATATGCACAACATCCCCAAGACCGTCTTCAAAATGTATGTAGCTTGTCGCTACTTGATATTTTTTCTGGGAAAAATCTATGGATTGCCCGTCGATATACAGTTTAATATCTGCATGAATATGTATAGAGCTTAAAGGACCTATCCCGCTGAGTTTTGATAATTGGCCGTTGTAATTTTGCAGAAGATTTGTTTGATTATTCAAATTATTTAGTTGATTTACTAAGTTTCCTTTAGAAATCCACTGCCATAAAAATAAAATTAAAAGAATTGTGAGAATAGTGTAGGGTATAGCGCTTTTCTTTATCATTTCAACATGAAATTTATTGCTGCTGAGCTTACGGCTTAACAACCTGATTAGTTGTCAAGTCCCTGTAAACGCCAACTACTTCCAGCTTTCTGAAGATATATGAGCCGTCTGATTCTGCAGAGAAGAATTGCTCCAGTGCCTGGCTTGCCGGATAAGCGCTTACTTCGCTTGACAGTATAACAGTTGGAACTTGGGTTATGTTGTATTTTGCAATAAGTTCTTTTCCTGCAGCATCGCTTGCATCAACAGTTGTTTCCTTATCAAAGTTTATTGCAAAAGTCTGCGGGCTTGTGAGTATCTGCCTGTGCGTGCTTACATTGTAGCATTCAGTGCAGCTTTTATCAGTCAAGTAAACTATGTCAACAATTCCCCTCTGTTTATTTGTTGTCAGATTAATATAGGGCGGATAAACTGTTCGCAACACATAAGAGCCATCAGCTTCTCTTGTGCCAAGCCGTGCCCATGCCTGATTGATTATATCATATGATTCAGCATCTTTTGATAAAATGATTGTTGGCACAAATCCAAGATTGTATTTTGCTATCAATGATTTGCCTTCATCGCCGTTGCTGTTGACATTTTTCTGTTCAGTTATTGTTATGCCTAAAGATTTCATTTGATTTATCAGCACATTCAAATCTGCACATTTGCTGCAGGTTGGGTCATTAATACTAGTTAAAATAATTCTTCCTTTTATCTCGCCGCTTGTTGCATTTACATAAGGTGGGGGGATTTGTGTGAATAGCAAAGCATCATTCTTCTTCTCAAAACCCTGCAGGTTTGCCTTGTCAATCTCTCCGGTCACTATAACATTAGGAATTTTTCCCAAATTATATTTTGCAATAAGCTGTTTTCCTTCTGCTGAATTAAACTCAACATTTTTTTCTGAGGTCACTTCAACTTTTGCCGATTTAATGTATTGGACAACCTGTGAAACATCAAAACAATCAGTGCATTTTGAATCTTTGATTACTGCAAGCTCAATCTTTGCAGGCTTGGCAAGCTCTTTCGCTTTTTCTGTTTTGTCTTTTAGAGCGCTGTTTATGCTGAATGTCTGCATGATACTAAAAAGAAGAACTATTGCGAGCAATACAGAAAGCCCGACAAAGATGTGATAATTATTAAGTTTTTTTGTTGAATGATGTTTTGGCGAAGCGTGCTTAGGGTGGTGTGCTTCGGTGTGATGTGATTCCACGTGATGGCCTTCTTTTTTATCTTCTTCCATTAAAATCCCTCAGATTTTGCAGCCAGTTAATCCGCTTAACTTATCGAATGACTGCGCGTTTTCATACCATTTGCCGTCTATAACCCATGTTGGAGTTTTCATTATGCCCGGCAATTCTGTAAATTCGTGATAATTAACATATTTGAATGATTTTCCAAACATTGCTCTTTGGCCTTGGGTGTATTTGCACCACTCCATTGCACCATACATGACAGCGCCTTTGTCTGAAATGCATTTTGCAAAATTATCATACGGCCCGGGCCTGCTGATTGAGTAAACAGAATAAGCCCCTCCAGCAATAATTAAGATTGCAATCACAGCAGCAATAATATAATATTTTGTTTTGCTGGATTTTGTTTTTTGCTCGTGAAACTGCTTCTGGTGCTCAAGCCTCTGCTCGTATTCTTTTTGAGAGTCGTGACTGTCCTGCCTTAGCTTGTCAAGTTTAAGCTTGCGCTTTTCTCTTTTGCTAAGCTCCATTTTGATTTACAATTTGGCGTTATTTGATACAAGCGATTCTATTGGAGTGTCTGCAACGTTGCCTTGTGGTGCAACTCCGCATCCGCCGCCTACATATTGGCCGCCTTGTGGCTGCTGGCCTTGCTGCTGTGGCTGGTCGTAAGCCGCGTAGTTCCCCGATGGGCTTTGCGAACAGCCAATCAAAAAAACACTTACTACTAAAACAACTAAAACTAATGCTTTTGTGTTCATTTTTATACCCCCACTAAAATGCTAACATCCACCTACCATGTCTGGAAGGTTATTAATGTCTGTTGCTCCGCTTCTTGCTGAGCCTGCTGCCGGAACGCTTCCAACATTCACCTTTCCTGTGCTTATGCTTGATTTCAGCGAACTAAGCTGAACTGCCTGCACTGCCGTAAGCAATACCAAAACAACAAGCACAATCACAATAATGACGTTTCTGTTCATTTTTAAATCCTCCTGTTTTGTTTTTTATGTCAAAAACCACCAGTCAAAGACTGATGGTATGTTGCTTATCGCAAATGTGATTCGTGGTTTTTGAGCACACTCGGAATTCCAGCAATGTATTTTTGTTTATCAAACCATCAATCATTTAGATTGATGGAATTCCGATGTTTGAATTAATAAATTTTGATTTTTGAACTTCCGTTGATAATTGTTTTATTTCATTAATGAATTTAATTGTTATTAAATATTTTGTCATTGAATTTTAACTTTATTAATCAACTGCCTAGCATCCACCCACCATATCCGGAAGGCTATTGATATCAGCTGAAGTGGGTTGAGTTGATGTGTCCGTGTTGCTGCCTGAAGCAGCTGGTGTTGTTGCAGATTTTATTTTGCTTTCATCAACATCCAAAAGCAATGCTGCAATATCCGGAGTGTATTGTCCGCTCTGCGCCTCTTGAACGTATCTTTGAATCATTTGTTTTGGGAAGAACAGCCCTTTCCACTTGACAACTTCCCTTTTTATTTCATCATCGCTTAAGGTTGGATAATTCGTAATAAGATATGCTGCCAATCCCCTTATTGCCCATACGTGCTTACACCCACACGCTGGCTGACCTGTTTTTGTTACGGCAGTCTTAACGCCGCAGCAGAATTCACAGGTTATAGTTGGAGTTGTCAAAATATCTATATACCTCTGCTTCTGTGCTGCATCGAGCTGAATCTTATTTCTTCCGTAAGCCGGGTCAAGATTTGCTATTGTCTCTAAACTTTGGATTGGATCCTCAAATGAAACTCCCAATTCTTCGCCGTAAAATGGAATGCCATGGGGGATTACAACTGTAAATGCATCCTTTGAAGGGTCTCCTGTCAAAGCCAATGAGGTCTTAGATGAAAAAGATTTGAAAGTCAACGGCGAGCTAAGGCCTGCCAGAGCTGATGCCTGTGAAATCTGGACCTGATTAAATAAAATAAGAACTGCAACAAGAGCTACCATGCCATAGCTTACTTTTTCCATGAACGTCCACGGAGCTGGCTTTTCTTCATGCACATGATGGGCAATCTCAAAGTGATGGTGTGTTTCATTTCTCTCGACAAGGTACCACGCTACCAAGCCGACTAAAGCAAGAATCAAAATCATGGATAAATATACCCAAACGCTCGCCTGAGAAATTTTGTAGAATTGGTACTGGCTGAAGATAAGTATTGCACCCACCAGTATGGTGAGGGATATTATTACTTTCTCCATTAATTGATTGTCTTTTTTCACTTTGTTTTGTCAAATCTGCCTTCGTATATATAGTTTACTTGAAAAACACTCTTGTACGTATATCTTATTTTTAAAAAATACGGCTAAAATAGGTTTATTTCCGTTCATAAAGGCTAATCTAGCTATTTTTGGTGATTTTCTGCATTTTGATTTTCTTTGCTTCGCTTGTATATGAAATACCCCACCAATGAAACAAACAATAAAAATGCCGCAAAGCCGATAAAATCTATGTAAGGGATTTTGAAAAGATTACCTTCAAAAATGTAAGCATAAATAGATATCCCTAACGGGTCAAGAGTGTTGATTACATTTGTTCCATTGAAGATTATGAATACAATTCCTGAAGCTATCAGTAAAATTCCCGCAGCAACTTTTGTCGTGTGTATGAAAAAAGTTTTTTCAAATATTTTAACTTCAAATTCTTTCCCTTTAATCCATGATGCTTGAGTCAAATTGAATTTGTCAAAAAAGATTGAAATCAAAAATAAGGGAACGAACAATCCCAAAGAGTAGAAAAATAACAATGCGCCTGCGTAGAAATAATTATGGAATGTTGAAGCTATCAGTAAAATTCCAGCAAGCACCGGACCCAAGCAGGCGCTCCATCCCAGTCCGAATAAAATTCCGAATGAGAAAATTCCAAAAATATCATGTCCGGTTTTTTTGTCAAGATTTATGAAATTAAATCCTTTTCCTAGAATAGTCATTATTCCAAATAATATTAAAAATACTCCTGCAACTATGACGAGCAGTTTGGTGTCAGCAAACTGAATAGATGTCAATGTCTGCCCTATTGCAGAAGCAAATATTCCAAGTATTATGAAGATAAGCGAAAATCCAATAAAGAATACCAAAGTCATTTTTGTTATTTCCTTTCTTTCCTTGAAAGTGTATGCAAAGAAAGCCGGAAGTATTGCCAATGTGCACGGAAGCAGAACGCTTATCATTCCGCCGACAAATGCGACAAAAAATGAAAGATTTTGGAGATAGAATATCGCCTGCTGCTGGTTGTACTGCTGTATTTTTTCCAGTCCGGTTTGTGAAAAGGATAGGGGTATTAATAATAAAAATAAAGATAATAAAATTAAGTTTTGTTTTCTCGTTTTTACTTTTAACATTTGCTAAAATTATTTCACGATCAACTGCCCTTTCATGTTGCTGTGGCCGGAGCCGCAGAACACAGAGCAGTAAAATGTGAAAGTGCCTGGCTTGTCTGCCATGAACTCTATTGTCACTGGCTGCCCGGGCTCAATCCTCTTGTCTATTGCATAGTCCGGAATCGCAATTCCGTGAGGCACATCAACGCTTGTAACAATCAGCCTTACCTTGTCGCCTTTGTTGATTTCTATAGTTGACGGCACAAACTCGAATTGTTTTGCTGTTATCCTGAACTCCTTGAAATCTCCGCTTTGAACTGGTGCTGCTCCCTGCGCAGGGACTGATGAGCCTTGACCCACTATTTGGTCTGCATTCTGCTTACTGCATGCACTCAATATCAAAAGAACCAATACACCCAACAAAAATATTATTTTTTTCATCTTACACCCACTAATAATCAGAATTTATATATAATATAGCACGAAAACTTTTGTATTTAATAAACTTCATTCCGCTTAAAAAGGATTAAATGATGTTATCTTCGTTCATAAGGGATTATTTTGTCTTTTTTGCTTAGGAATAAACTACCCCCAAAAATGAGCCTACTGCATACCCTACCAAAGCAGCTAAAGTTCCGACAATAGCCATTTCAATTCCATTTCTTTTCCAGTCTCCTATGGTTATTTTTGCTTTCACAGCACCTACAATAAACAAAGTAATCACAGACGAAATTAATGCAGTTGCCATTCCCATCTTTACGCTAAGAAGGAAAAATGGAATCACCGGAATCAATGAGCCTACAACAGCGGAAATTCCTACAACAAAGGCACTTTTTGCCGGACTTTCATAATCTTCCGGAAATAACCTCAGCTCTTCCGCCATCATAGTTTCCAGCCATAATTTCTTGCTTGATGTTATTTTTTTGACAATGCTTTCAAGTTGTTTTCCCTTAAATCCTTTTTTTCTGTATATATCCCTTATTTCTTCCACTTCCATATGGGGAATTTCCTCTATCTCTTTCTTCTCCCTTTCCAGCTGGCTTTCATAGAATTGATGAGCTGCCTTTGTGCTAGTGTAAGCCACAGCAGCCATGGAAACAGATTCTGCAAAAGTGGTTACAATCCCCGAGATTAAAACTATTTTAGACTCCTGGACTGCGGTAGCAACTCCCAAAACCAACCCAAGAGTGTTTACAAGCCCGTCCTGAAATCCCAATATAAAATCCCTTAGATTGGAACGGCTTACTCCATTCTGCCCCTCCTCTTGGTGCTCTTTAAAATTTTTTTCCATCAGCAAAACCACATAATTCTTAGTTCTTATTTTTATGATGTATCATCAATTCTATGAGATATCCCTATGAGTTTCGTACAAAAACGAAACATCTTCGTTGTGCTTTTTAAGCTCATTTACCATGAACCTGAAAATTTCGTTTGATGAAACAACTTCTCTTTCTTTTATCCATTTTGTAACTTTAGCTGCAACATTTTCCGATATGGCCTCTGCCTCATTATCGCTCAAATGGGCGTTCTTGCAAGCAAAAAAGCATTATCAAGATTATTGCTACAAATGCTGCAGAGCCATAACTAACTGCCTGGAGCTGTGAGATTGGATAAACCATGGCAGTTAACTGAAAGAGAGATTATTTAAAATTTGCTATTTTAGTTGATTTTTCCAATAAATCCTTTCACGGCACGCTCAACATCATCTTTTGTAAGTATTGCCGATATAATTGCTATATTCTTTGCGCCTGCTTTTAGAACTTGCCCAATATTTGATTCATTTATGCCGCCAATGGCAACAATTGGTATTTTGACATATTTTTTTACTTGGGTTATCATTTCAGTTCCGCAGGCTTTTCCTGCATCAGCTTTTGTGCTTGTTGAGAAAATCGGGCTTAAGCCAATATAATCCGCTCCAAGCTTTTCAGCTTCAACTGATTCTTTAACATTGTGTGCTGTCAATCCAATAATTTTATTTTTACCCAAAAGTTTTCTTGCAGTTTCGTAACGCGCATCACCCTGCCCAAGATGCACGCCGTCTGCATCAGCTGCCAATGCAATATCAATTCTGTCATTGACGAGAAAAATCACACTATTTTTTTGGCATAATTTTTTTATTTCTTTTGCTTTCTCGAGCATTTGTTTTATAGGTGCCTCCTTTTCCCTGTACTGAATTATTTTAACACCAGATTTTATAGCTGATTTTACGTCATCAATTACGGTTTTTTTTGTGAGTTTGCTGTCGGTTATGAAATATAATCCAAAATCTTTTAGTTTTGGCATTTTAGAAATTATCTTTTTTTGCAGATGAACATTGAATGGTCTTTCTGGAAAGGCTCCAAATCACGCTGGTCAATAATTATCATTTCTTTTTCCAGCCTTTCTTTCACTTCCCTGAAAATCTGCCTTGGGTTTTTTGTGACGTCTATGCTTCTTGCTTTGACTGCCAACAGCGCATAGCCTCCGTTCTTTAAGAACAAATCTGCGTTTTTAAGAAATATTTCAACCTGGTTTTTTTGCGCAACATCCTGATACAGAACATCAACTGTACAGATTCTTTCCTTCAGCAAATCAATTTTGTTTGAGTCAGCAAGTATCGGAACAATATTTTTTCTTTGGTAGCTCAAAAAGATTAAATCTCTCATGACTCTTGGCGCAATGTCGACAGCAAAAATCAAGCCTTCATTCCCCACAATGTCTGAAACATGGCTTACAGTTGTTCCGGATGCAGAGCCGAGATAAAGAACAACATCATTTTTTCTTATACCAACATTGGGGCTTCCTTTCAGGATTGAAGAGGCAAGCTTGCTTTTGTTAGCATCCCATTCCCGGTATTCACAATCATTTTCCTGAATTAATCTTTCCCCATAGACTTCTTTTCCGGGAACTAAGTTTATTGTATAAAGCTGCCTTCTCTTCTCATATGATTCATAAACTTCAAATATTTTGGATTTGGCTATCATTTTGTTTCACTGAATTTTTCTTCTAAATCTTTTCTTAGTTTATCCCCTATAAACTGGCCCTTAAAATAATCAACTTTTGCGGCAATTGAAATTTTGTCAGCCAAAGATCTCGCAATTTTGCCGTGCAATTTCATAGGAGCTTTGGCTATAAGCGAATGACTTACAATGACGCCATGCTTTGGGGACCTTGCGCCTGTTTTCATGTGCCTGAACAATGCTTTTTCCGCACCGAGAATCTGGATTGTTGAGGCAGGCATTTCGCTCAATCTTTTTAATGAGCCTGCATGCTCTAAAAGTTTAGCAGCAATCATGACATCGCAAATTGCCTTTATGCTTTGGCAGTATTCATCCATGAGTTTTGAAATGTAATCTAACTGGTTTTTTCTTAGCTGATATAAATCATAGATTTGATGCGTTAAGTTTCTGAGGGGCTCAAGATTTTCCTGCTCAAAATCAGCGCCAAATGAATCTTCCATTTTTATATTTATTTTCTTTAGCAGCTCATCTTTTTGGCTTTCAAGAATTTCCTCTATAAATTTCTCGTGGCTTTCAACCGACCTTGAAAATTCCGGGTTGTATAAGTCGTACCATTCCCTTAATCTTTTCGCAAGAATGTTTATTGCCTTGTCCAGCTCATCAACTGACTTGATGGACTGGATTATCAAAACATCTTCATTGACTGAATTCTTTACTTCAAGCTTTGTCAGCTGAAGGTTTTTGCTGTAGAAATCACCGAAAAACCTGCTGTTTCTGAAATTAATTAAAATTTTTCTTAATTCTTCCTTATCCGGCTCCTTAAGGCTTTTGTGTTTGTGCTTTAATTTTTGGATAAATTCATCTTTGTTTTTGTAATCATTAATATCTTTAAATGATAGTTCATCGGCTATATTAAAAGATTCATCAAAGACAAATACTCCCAAAATGTTTGAAAACAGGTACATATTATATAGGAGTTATTGATGTTTTTTAAAGCTAGCGGAAATTAAGCAGTAATCAATAAATTAATAAATATAATAATCAATTAAAACTTATGACACTTGTTTACATAGTCTGCAAGGATGCTGTTGAAGCTGAAAAGCTTTCGCTGCGCCTGTTAAAAAAGAGATTAATAGCCTGCGCTAACATATTTCCAATAAGAAGCCTGTACAGGTGGAAAGGAAAAATAATGAATGAAGCTGAGAATGTGATTATTGCAAAGACTAGTGAGAAGAATTTTAATAAAGTTGTTAATGAAGCCAGGAAAATTCATTCCTATAAAATTCCGTGCATTTTAAAGATTGATTCATCTGCAAACAAGGATTTTGAGAAATGGGCAGATAAAGAGATGAAATAATTATTTAGCTATCTTATTCCAGAGGTAGTTGTGATACCTTTGATAGTTATCAGCTATTTGCCTGCTTTCGATGACAAATGCAAAGAATTCTTCTTCAAACAAAACATTTGCAACTTTATTTCCCCATATAAAAATTACATTTGGATTGCCGCTGAATTCTCTGGGCAGTACTTTTATATATTCATATGGCAATTTTTGTATCCTATCTTTTAACTCATATCTTACAAGATTATAAAACTTAATTTTAGATTTTATTCTTCTTAAATTGAAATTATTCCAATAGTTCGGCAGATTTTTCATAACATACCTGCCCCCGCCAATAAAATAATGTACTTTATAATTGAGAATATCTTCGTAAATTGCTTTTACGCCGTTAGTTCCTCGATATATCTGGGCATTTATTTTTAATTTTTTCGAATTAAATTTCTCAAATATTGCAGGCATTTCACTGCTTATTTCTTCTTTGATTTTATCAAAATCATTTTTTCTTTCTTCAATGTAACCAAGAATCTTATTCGGATTTGATATACTGTAAACTTTTCTTTTATTCTCAATTACATAACCTATTAGTCCGCGTCCTATTAGCTTGTTTAGAATATCATAAATATTTCTTCTTTCGATTCTAGCCTTTTCATGAATATGGTTTAATGACGATGAGCCTAAATCCAATAGCGCATTATAAACTTTTATTTCTCCATCTGAAAGTCCGATTTTTCTGAGTATTTCTAAAGCCATAATAAATTAATAACCTATTCGGTATTTAAATTTTATGGTGTTGTTAGAATACCACATAAGTTTATAACACTATATTCAGTACCTATAAGTTATGAATATTGGCAAACAACACGAATATTTTAGGTTAATGGAAAAACATGTAGTACCTTTAGTAACTGAAGATGCTAAAAAAGTACTCGAAATGAATTATGCCTCTTTGCGTCCACAACAAAAGATGGCTTTGAATAATTTGTTCGTTTTACGTAGCATGGATCCAAGAATTATAGGTCGCGGTGAACATCAAGTTGCAATAAGCTCGGGACCATATAACTATAGGCGTAATAATTATTTCATGTGCGTAAAGTTTGGATATGACTTTGACGTTGAAACTCTCCGTGATGTTTTAACCTTAGGAGGTGATATACAAAACATTTCCGAAGGACTGGCAATTAGGTGTCCTTATTTTATACTAAGAGATGTTGTGGTAGATTCTAATAAGATAGCTAGAGAATTACGAGCAATAAGCCTTTACGTTCCTTTTACCCAGACAATAAAAATTAGAGCAATGGGGCATAGTATTGACGCAACTATAGCAGAAGATGTAAGCGAAGGTAGTAAATGGAATGTCGAGGATGCTGATGCTTATGTAAAGCATACAGGCGATAAAGATATCCAGCGCGAACTGGATGAATTAGTAAATTATCTTTTAAAAAATACAAATCTTAATCCTGAAACTCACTTTCATAATAATTCAAAAAAATTAGCTTTAAGGCATATTTTCTTTGTAAGAACTAAAGGAGATACAAAAGAGATTGTTGCAGGAGATTTTGATCATGTACAATAAAATGATTAAGAGAATTATTTACGAGCCACCCGTATTCAAGAATTTTGGAGAGGATTACATAGGAAGACGGCATTTTTTAACCAGACAAGACGAGTGGAAAGCAAAACACAGGGAAAATTTGTATTGTCTGCATTGGAAGATACTATAAAAGTTTGGGCTTTAGCCAATGCTTTTACACATAGTCAAGTATTAAGCGAGTGTAAAGTTCAAGGATATATTTTAGGCGGGGGTGATATTGGCATTTCTGATGATAGAAAGAAAGTTGGTGTGAGTAGTGAATCATATGATTTTGGAAGTTTGCCCAACATAGTATTAACATATTATTTTCAGCATTTTGGATATGAAGTTCATGCCGATATGAATGAAAAAAGGATTAAAGATGAAAAAATGAAATGGTTTAGGGAACATGGAATAGAAATATAAATTTTCAAGTCTCTAAATTAATTTTAATTATCAAAAACTTAATATACACCAACTATAGTATTTCTTTAGAATGTTTCATATAATAAAAGAGGTGCGAGATATAAGGAGATTCAATGAAATACTTGTAGTTCTGTTTGAAGAGGGGTTTGATTTTCTGATTTACGAAACAGGGCTTAAAGCCCACATACCATTTAGCAAGATAATCAAAAAAAAGCTGAAAGGCTCTGAAAATCTGAAGCCCGAAGTCAGGCTGAGAAAAACCCTAGAAAGGCTCGGGCCGACGTTCATTAAATTCGGCCAATTGCTGAGTGTAAGGCCGGATTTGGCGCCGAAAGAGTACGCAAAAGAGCTTGAGAAGCTGCAGGACAATGTGCCTTCTTTTCCGTTTGAGCAGGTCAAAGAGATTCTTGAAAAAGAATTCGGCAAAAAAATAGGGGATATTTTTGCAAGCTTTGAAAAAACACCTATGGCGGCGGCCTCAATAAGCCAGGTTCACAAAGCTGTATTGAAAACAGGAGAAAAAGTTGCTGTTAAGATACAAAGGCCCGATGTCAAGAAAGTAATGGAAACCGACATTGAAATTATGGGGTATTTTGCCCATGTTGTTGAGAACAACTTGGAGGACATGAAAAAATTCATGCCTGTAAGAATTGTTGATGAATTCAAGGAATGGACTGAAAAAGAGCTGGATTTCAAGCTTGAAGCCAGAAATGCAAAAAGATTCTACCAGAATTTTAAGAACAGCAAGACTGTGCACATTCCATATATTTACGACGAGCTTACAACTGAAAGAGTCCTGACTTTGGAATTTATTGAAGGGATTGAGCTGCACAATATAAAAGAAATCAAAAAAAGAAAGCTTGATTTCAACAGAATAATACAAAACGGATTTGATGCCATAATGACGCAGGTTTTTGTGCACGGAATATTTCATGCTGACCCTCACCCTGGCAATATACTGGTAATGAAGGATAATTCAATTGCATTTGTTGATTTTGGGATTGTCGGGTATTTTGACGAAGGGCTGAAGAACAAATGCATTGATATTTTTTATGGGATAATGGAGCAGGATGCGGAGGTGATAATGCAGACTTTGGCAGGAATGGGCATGGAAAGCGACACAGATTACGAAGAATTAAGGTCAGATGTTGGGATAATCATACAGCCCCTGCAAAATTCATCAATAAGCCAAATCAAGATAAGCAGAATAATCGAGGAGATTCTTGATATAGGCCTGCACCATAAAATAAAAATTCCTGCTTCTTTTGTGCTGTTTGGAAAAACTATTGTCACACTTGAAGGCGTTGCGCTTGAGTATGACCCAAATTTCAGGTTAGCAGAGACTTCAAAGCCATTCATTGAAAAATTAATCAGGAAAAGAACAAACCCATTGTATGTTTGGAAAAATCTCATGCACAACATGAACCGCTACAGGAAGTTTGCAGAGGATTTTCCCGAGAAGGCCGAAAGGGCTTTGGACAAAATACAAAGAGGCACGATAAAAGTTGATATTGAAGATACTGACATAAGAAAGCTTTCGCTTGAGATTGACAGAAGCAGCAATCGTGTCGCTTACGGGCTGCTGATTGCTGCGCTGCTGGTAACGTCAGCTATCTTGATAAATGTAGAGAAAGGCCCCAGTGTGCTCGGGATTCCGCTCCTTGCTTTTCTAAGCTTTTTCTTTGCTTCAATACTTGTATTTATATTATTTGTATCAATAGTAAGGGAAAAATTAAGGCACTTTTAGAGAATTCCGGAACTCTTCAATAATTTTACAATTAATGCGGCTAACAATACAATCGCTGCTGACGTAAAAATGCCGCTTTTCTTTTTTTCATTCATGTAAACAATCATGGCTGACAGAAAGATTCCAATTGCCAACGCTAACCATTTCCAGGCATTGCTAAGATTTGTGTAGAATATAAAAGCTTCCACTGCTGCAATTGGCACAGATGATTTCAGGATTAGATTCCAGTTGTATTCTTCTTCCATTTTCAGTTTGAATTTTTTTATTTTTAATTTTTTTAATTTATTATTAATAATTATTTTTATAACGGAGGGAATTGATAGTTGCACCATATGCAGAGACTGATGGCCCTCCAGCCACCCGTTGAAGTCAATCAAAATTATGCACTATTCTATTACCGTTCCCTTAAATTTCTTCCCGCCTAATAAATTTTTCAAATTATTCAATTCTTTTCCAATAATACTAACTTTTATTTTTGATTTCTGGGCTTCTTTTGCTGCGATTGGGTCGAATGGCATATTCAATCCTGCCGTCCATTTAGAGCCGATTAATTTTCTGAAATTGTCCCAGTTCATTTTTTCAATTTTTTTTGCATCCTTATGTTTTCTCGGGTCTTTATCATAAACAAAATCAACATTACTCACATTGATTACTTCTTTTACTCCAAAATTTTTTGCAATCAAAACAGCGTCATAATCTGTGCTCCATCCGGGCTTCCAGCCTGAGGCAATTAAAACATTTTTTTTGAAATTTAATTTTTTGGTTGGATTTGAAACGACAAATTCTTCTGCGCATTTATCAAATATTGACTTTACAATATGGGCATTAATCTTTGTTGCATAGATTCCGAGCCAGTCCAGCTCTTCATTATTCAGTTTTGATGATTTAGAAGCAATTTCCTGGAAATTTCTTGCAAGCTTCCCTCCGCCGCAAATAATAATAAATTTATAATTTTTTTTAATATAGTTTTCTACAAGCTTTTTGAATTTTTTAAGGAAATCAAAATCATAGTCATTTGGGCATATCAAAGATCCGCCTAATGACAAGACGATAGTTTTTTGCATTTTAATTTTAGTAAGAAGAATGTATAAAAATGTTTCTAATTACTCCCCAAACCTATAAAACTTACACCCAGAATTATCAAAGCAATCCCAATCCATTTGTATCTGTTCATTTTCTCGCCCAGGAATTTAACACTGAGCAGGCTTACCCAAATGTATGCCAATGCAACGAAAGGGTACAGGACGGATAATTCTCCGCCTTTTAATGCTGGAATGAATAGAACAGTGCCTACACCGTACAATGCGACGCCTCCAAAAAGATGGTAATTAGCCATCAATGATTTTATGCTTGACAATTTTTTTGCAGACGCTTTCTTAAGAAGGATGGGGCCAAATGCACCAACCAAAGTTGCAAGGATTACCAATCCAATTGCCCAGATTTGAGTTGTCATGGAACTACCCCCACTGAAGAATCTTTGCTGCCATAGCTTATCGACACAATGCCTGCAACGATTATGAATACCCCAGTCCACCTGAAAATATTCATTGTTTCCCCTAAAAAGTAAAGCGATAAAATGCTGACCCAGATGTAGCTTGTTGCAATTATAGGGTATAAAACAGAAACTTCCCCGCCCCTGAATGAGATTATCATCAGAATTGCACCAATCCCGTACAATAAAAGCCCGCCAATAAGATAATAATTCGTGATGATAGACATTAAGTTAAATTTTAAAGACGGAATTCCGAACTTGTAGAGAATTTGGGCTGAAGACGTCAATAAAGTTGTGAATAAAATCAACAAAGCCGCCCATAGTTTAGTTGCCATTTTAAAATCAAAAAAATTGTTAGTTTTTATAGTTATTGTATTTGATTATTTTTATCTGCCAATTAATCTTCTTTCCAGCCTTTCTTTTTTGCCAATTCGGTTCCCCATTTGTGAACCTTTTCAAAAACTTCTTTAGCTGTAGGCACGTTAACTTTCTTAAGTATTAAAGTGTCATCTTTTCCAAAAATCGCGAAATTAGTGCCAGTTTCAAGCCCAAACTCTTTCCTCATTTCCTTTGGAACAACAATCTGCCCTTTTGAAGACATAGTTACCATTTCAGCCATTTTACATCACCAGTAAGAAAGTAAGCATAACTTACATATGAAGGTTTGGGTTATAGGGGTAAAAATAATTTAGTCAGATGATGGGTATTTTGAAAAGCAGAATAGAATGAAAGTGTTGAAGACCAGAGATATGCTATAAACTCATGTATAATCAATACAAGATTATTATTTCATTAGTGCAGTACAATCCATAACTGTAATTCTATCTGCAGGCATATTATTCATACATTCATTGTATGCATTAACTTGAACATTATATCTATCCGTATTATTACATAGCGGTTTCCAATAATTTTCTATACAATCAATACCATCAGTATATCCTTGTTTTGATAGTTTTTCATTAACACAAGCTGAAAGATATTCTTCATATTTTTCTGCTTCTTTCATGCACTTATCTAATTCTGAAACAGGTTTACCTGCTTCTTTTGCTTTTTTTAAATCATCAAATGTCTTGATGTCATCTTCAATTTTTACTATTTTTGATTGTTCATAACAAGCACTAACAAAAACCAAAAGGACAAGAATAAATCCAAACAAATAACTTTTAACCCCCATATTGAAAATGAATTTTAACTTGTATAATAAGCTTTCTTCTGCTTTACTTTGAGCAGCTCAAACACATATAATTTTATATATTAATTGTTATTTCAAATCAACATGAAGTTAAAAAAGAAAAATGCGACTAGGGAACGAATGTTAGAATTAATAAAAAAGGGAGGTAGAAGATTAGGCACTAAAGACGTTGGAGAAATAAAAAAACTTGTAGCAGAAAGTAAATTACTTGAGGCATTATTTTCCATTATTATCCGGCTTCAGTATCAATTACAGGCAAATTTTCATAATAAGTTTCATGTCGATTGGAAAAAAATTAGAGATAATCAACCACAAGAGAGAGATATAAACAAACTATGGGAAACTTTCTCGGAAAAAATGGACAGATTTTCTACTATAATCTTCATTTCTTATAGCACGGATTTAATTAAAAAAGACACTTATGATAAGTTGAATAAACTTAGAGATTTAAGAAATCAAATCGCACATAATCTTACCTATTATGAACCTGAGATATTTGTAACCGAAAATGAAGTTAAAGATGCGGTTGAAAAAGGAATCAAATTATTAGAAGAACTAGAAGAAATTCAGAAAGATATTGTGTTTTGCAGAAAATAATTCTTAAAAAAGTTTGTCTAACAGCCACGATTTTATTCACAACCAAACACTTTTCTCCTCTTTGAACTTTCGCATAATCCAGTGGATTATAAAAACTTTTAATTTTCTCGTCATAAATATTTTTTAAATTCCTCTTCGTCCACTTTTGCAAGCTTCAAAATTCCTTTCAGAGTTCCAATTTTTAGTTCTGAATGAATTGGCACAACAGTTCCAACTTTTCCTTCAGGAGTTTCTTTTGACAATCTAACATGAGAGCCGGTTCGCCCGCTTATTGAAAATCCCAATTTGTTGCAAAGAATTTTTACAGCCTTTTCGCCAGATACTTTCCTAAGCTCTGGCATCAATAGCCACCTCAAAAGTTGTCAGCCAAGTTTTTCTTTTTTCCTTTACCGGAAACTCTTCCAAATAAAGTTCGGTGGCTTCTTTGAGGTTGGAAACTGCTTCGTCAATATTTTTGCCTTGGCTAACTGTACCAACTTCCGGGCATTCTGCTACATACATATCTTCTTCCTTATGTAAAACTGCTGTAAAGGATTGCATTTTCAATCACAATAAACTATTTGCACTCTTAACTATATAAATATTACGCCCTTAATTTTTGTCATGTTATATTAGGAAGTTCTAAAATATTTTCGATAACTCGCGGAAGGGTTGCGTTACTTCATCATTACTTCCACAAAAGCAGAATACGCAGGCCTTGTGATGAAAACTCCGATTGTGACTCCTATGATTGTCGTGATTGCAAATCCTTTCAATAATCCGGCTCCTGCGAATATCAGTGGAATCATTGCGACTACAACTGTTGCGTAGGCAAGCATGATGATAATGAAAGCCCTCTTGACTTTTTCCTTCCAGTTGTAGATTGTGCTTGTTTCCCCTTTCAAAGTCTCATCAGTTATGACAATCTGATCATCAACTCCTGTTCCGATTGCGACAAGAATTCCTGCAATCGCCGCCAAGTCCATATTCCAGCCGATAAAAGCTGCAACTCCAAGCAAAATCAAAACTTCTGAGAGCATTGTTATGAAAATAGGGACTGCAATAATCAGCTTCCAATACCTTATTCCCAGCACAACTGCTACAGACAAAATTGCAAGCACTGACATTAAAATTGCGTTGTTAATGAACTGCTCTCCAAGAACAGGAGAGACTGCATCTGTTTTTACAATGTCTAATTTGACCGGCAATGAGCCCGTTATCAAAATGGTTTGAAGGCGCTTCATGTTAGCCTGCGTGTTTGTAATTGCGTCCACCTGGTTAACACCCACTCCGGGCCCTGATATTGCAATCTGAGTTTGCGCCTGGCCTTTCAAATCGCATGCAACGTTAAGCTCGTCCACCATCCTGTCATCAAGATAAAGCTGGATTTTCTCGCTCAAATAACATTCTTTTGTGCCTGTAGAATCAGTTACCGGTTTTAGGCCTTGCGTTGCGTCTGCCTGCCTTTGGGCCGCTGCCTGAGTCAGTGAAATTACAAAACTGAACCTGCATGCCCACTGGCTTCCGCCTGCAGGGTTGCACTCTTCAATTCTGGCGTCCTGCGCGCTTCTGCCAACATAAGTTATATCCTGGCCTCCCCTGAAAACGGTTTTGTTGCCTATCTTTGACTCAAACTTTCCCTGCTTGGCAAGCAAATCTTTTATCTCTTCTTCTGTTGCCCCTGCAATTTCAACAATAATATATTGATTCCCGCTCAAGTCGCCGGCATCCCGAATCACTATGTCGCTTAATCCATAAACATTAAGCCTCTCTTTCATATTGTCAATCAAAGTGCTTAAATCAGTTGGGTTGAGCTTAACTTCCGGCTGGAGCAGAACTCTTGTCCCGCCCTGTAAGTCCAATCCTTTCCTGATGTTTGTTGTAGGGGCTTCATAAACCCTGAATCCCAAATCCTGAATGCCTTTGCTTATTTGCTTTGTTTTTGGAACAGTAATTATTTTTGTTATAGTTTCATTGATTAATTGGACTGTGCCATTTACTGTTACATTTTTTTGAACTGTTTCTTCGACTGTTTTTTCTTCAGTTTCGCTTAATGTTATTGTTTCAAAATTTTCCTGAGTTAATAATTTGTAAACTTTTTTATTGGTTTTTACAGTTATCGTCCTGTTTGGAGCCAGTGTTGAGGTATACTTATAATAATCCTCTACTGTATTGATTGGAGCATTGTTTATTGCAATAATTCTTTCCCTGTTGACTGGAAGTATATTCGGCTTTGGCTGCGGAATTCCTGCAAGGCTTGCAGAACTGTTTGTTATGACATTCCTTATTGCAGCTCCTTTGCTTAAAGTGGGATGAATGGCAATTATTGATACAACTAGGAAGAATATCAGAATTATTACCCGCCAGTTTGTCAGGAGCTTTTTTACTTTGTAGTTCATATTATTACCCCTTTTTTGGCTTTTTTCTCAACATACAATCTTAACAATCCGACATTCTGAATCCATGTGTTGAAAATGTCTGCAATCAATCCCCAAAACAGGATTATCATAATCTGCCTTATGACTTCTGACTGGGTTACCATCATGGCAACCACTATTGCAACCATCCCGGTCATTGTTTCAGTCATTCCGGTCTTAATTGAGCTATATATTCTGTCCATTACAGTTCCTTCTTTTCTTTTCAGGACTCTAACAGTTAGAAGGATGTCCGTATCAACTGAGTAGCCTATTAACATCAAGAATGCGGCAATGCCTGCTGTGCCGACTCTCATCCCCATTATGTTAACAACTGCAAGCGCGAAAACCATATCCGAAAAAGCAGCCAATATGACTGCAGCGCTTGGTACGAATGTCCTGAAATAAAGAAATATAACCAGTCCCATAAACAAAAATGCAACTGCCAATGCAATCAAAGATTCCCTAAAGAAGCTTGCACCCAAAGATGAGCCTATTATTTCTATCCCATAATCTAGTTTGCTCAAATCAGCCTGCAAAGAATTTCCTATAGAATCCAGGAAATGTTCGACTTGGGCTTTGTTGTTGCCGTCAATATCAGCTTCCACAATCACTCCGACAACTGTGCCAGATGCCCTTAATGTCCTTACAACAACATCATTACGGGGAAAATTTGCTTTGACCTGCTTTTCAAGATTGTTAATATCAAAGGGCTTATCATAGGGAATGGTAACAGTTACTCCGCCTTTTAATGAAATGTCCCTGTTTAGGAAATCCCCAGTGCTGTAAATCTGGTAACCAATTTGTGCAAGTGAGAGGAGAAGTATGATAAAAGGGATTATCAACAGTAATTTATATTTTTTATCGTAGAACTCCATTAAAGAGTGCTTCAGACTTTTCTTCGGCTCTTCTTTCTTTTGATGCTCTATTTTATGCTCTTCTTTTTTAGGCTCAATATGCGGCTGATGCGCTTCAGACTTTTGTTCATTATTTTCTTCCATAACAACTCCAATTTAACGAGAGAGTAAAGGATAAAAGAACGGTTAATAAAGGTTTTTGTTTAATTTAGATTAATAAAAATCCTTATTTCAAACAAGCCTTCACAAACCCATAGAAAAATGGAGACGGATTTCCCAGCCTTGATTTGAATTCAGGATGACTTTGAGTTCCGATATAAAATTTATGCCCGGGCAGTTCAATATACTCCATCAGTTTTGTTTTGTCAAATCTTTCATAATAACCGGAAAATACCAAACCGTTTTTTTCAAGAATGTCAACATATTTTGGATTGACTTCGTATCTGTGCCTGTGCCTCTCTAAAACAACTTTTTTTCCTTTTTCCAATAAACCTATTCTAAATGCCTGAGTTTTATCTTTTGTCAATTCCTGAAGTTTTTTTGTGTCTTCTTCAAGCCTTCCGGTTTCTTCATACAATTTCAAAACCTGTGTTTTATCTTTCAAAAGCGCAGCATAAACTCCAAGCCTCATTGTGCCGCCGTACATGCTTTTCTCCAGAATTTCTTTTTGAGCAGGCTGCACGTCAATAACCGGATGAGGGGTTTTTGAATTTACCTCTGTTGTATGAGCATCTTTCAAATTGCATACATTTCTTGCAAATTCAATAACTGCCAACTGAAGCCCGTAACATAATCCCAAATAAGGAATTTTATTGACTCTTGCAAAATTA
>CAYHTH010000006.1:0-21647 GCA_964359525.1 uncultured Methanosarcinales archaeon
AATAACTCATAAGAATTTCAACGTCTTTTCCAAAGACTTTTTTCAAGTCCTCAAAAATTGATTCTTTTATTGATGATTTATTTGGTGATTTAACATCAGCAAGTGCTTTTTCCATTTCTTCCAAGGAGCTTTTTTCCAGTATTCCCAGCCTTCCGTCAGGGTTTAATTTTGCTTTTGTAATTTCTTTTTCCTCGCTGTCCAAATCATAAGTAATAAAAGCCTCGTTTCCGAGCAGGATTACCTCTCCAAACTTCTCGCCGTATTTGACTCTTATTTTTAACCTTTCCAGTTCGCGGCTTCTCTTGCGCTGGATGTGCTCAACCAGGAATTTTATCAAAGCTCCTGATTCACGATGAACTTTCTCTATTTCAACTTTTGATAATTTTCCATCGTCATAATCTTTTTTTGCTTTAACAATATCCTGTATGGCCTTCAAAAACTTGGATGGCATTTTTCCTTCAGAAACAAGCTTGTCTTCCACGACATGCAGAATTTCATTTTCCTTGACTTTCTCAACCCCTTCCAGCCTAAGAACATCCCTTATGACTGTAGTTACAGTATCGTAAATATTAAGCATGTCGTGCTGTTCCCTGATCTTTTCTATCTGGGTGAAAAGCCTTTTAATTCTTTTTAGGTATTTGTCGCCGTCGCCCATTAATTCATCTATTTCCTTCCCAGACAATTCTTTTTTGTCGCCGTGCTCAATTGCCTTTCTTATTTCAACAACCCTTTCCAGAGTTTTAACAAATTTGTCTTCCAGCAATTTTTCCTTGTGGACAAAAAGTTCCCTCATTAATTTGCCCGTTTCTTTTGGGGCAGGAGGCGCAACTCCATACAGCATCAGGGCTGCCTGGCTTGGAGTCAATAAAGCGTAATAGATATCTTCCATGCCTATTTCGTTTAATTTTAATTGAACTCTTCTTATGACCTGCTCGCCGGAGCCCATGAATATGTCAATGGCTTCTGCTGACGGCTTTATTTTTCCCATCTTCAACAACTGCTTCCAAGGCATGAAAATTCCCCGGTCAAAAAATGGAACTCCGTCCCTTAATAATGTGAAAATTACAGGATTGGCTTCTCTTAATGAATCCCAGAAATCCGTCAAAATGTAAACCTGAATATTAATTTTATTTTTTATTCCTGTCAATTCTCCGGCTTCTATGCCCATGCCGATTATTATAGCCCTTAATTTATCTTTTAGTTCCACTCTCGTCATACGCTTTACATCAGTATCATCAATTACTATCCACACATCAATGTCGCTTGTAGGAGTTGCTTTGCCCTGAACCAGTGAGCCTGCCAAAACGTAAGAGACAATGTATTTTTCAAATTTCTTTAATACCATTGTCTTATGGACTTCTGCAATTTTAATTGCCTGCAGCATTCCCGTGTCGTATATTGGAGCGGAAAGCGCGATTAATTGTAATAATTCGTATTTCGCGTCGAAACAATTCTGCCAAAGTTCTGATAAAATTAAAGTCTGGGGAGTAATATTTGGATCAATTTCTTTTCCGATGCTGAGTATTATTGCTGTCAGCTTGTCTTTCAATTCAAATTTGGACATTGTCTTGCTGTCAGAATCATCAACCAAAACAAGAACGTGAATTTTGTCTTTGTCTTCAGGAGCGGGCGCTGGCGGAACTGCCGGAGCTGGCTGCTGAGGATTTTGAAGCAGCTGCAACTGCTGCAGTTCTTCCGGCTTGGGAGGGGGCATTAACGCAACTCCAACTATATACTTGTCAAATTTTTCCAGAATTTTTTTATGGAATTTTTCCAGCTTTGATTTTATGGCCTGAAGCTTGTCCTGCACATCCTTTGGAAGATTTGCAGCTACTTCAGTTTCCTTTTGCTGAGGAGCGGGATTAACACCATTCTCCTTTGGCTGATTGTATGGGCGCTTGTCTTTTTTAGACATAGAATATCGTATTCATAACAATTACCATTTATTTATAAATGTTTGCTTACTATAAATGGTAGTAGTTTACTATATAGAAAATAAATGAAATTACTCATAAAAACGAAATGTTTATATACTTTGATTATATCAGTATAACCATGTTAGAAGTAGAAGCAAAAGTAAGGAAATGGGGAAGGTCTTTTGGAGTTGTGATACCTAAAGATAAAATTATAGAGGAAGGAATAAAAGAGAACGATACCATTAATTTGTTAATCGGGAAAAAATCTAATGTGCTTAGAGAAACTTTTGGGACGATGAAATTCAAAAAAAGCACTCAAGAAATGCTAGACGAATCTGACAGGGAAGATTGGGATGAATGAATTATATTTTTTTGACACATACGCTTTCTTTGAAATATTAAACGGAAATCCTAACTACAAGCCGTATATCGACGTCAAATTCGCAACTACAATTTTTAACATGGCTGAACTAAATTATAATCTCAAAAAGGAAAAAGACAAGAAGGTTGCAGACGAATATACTGATAATTATTCTAAATTTATTGTTAAGGTTACTATCGACGACGTAGAAAAAGCAATGGATTTCAAAACAACCCACAGAAAATTATCAATACCGGATGCAATAGGGTTTACCATAGCGAAAAGACTGGGCATTAAATTTCTTACAGGAGATAAGGATTTTGAAGGAATGAATAACGTTGAGTTTGTCAAATAGCAGCATTGTGACAATTGTTTTCTTTATAGAAAATAAATAGGCTTACTCATTAAACCGAAACATTTATATATAAGTTCTATTACTAGTTAGTAGTAACATTTAAACTAAAATATGGTGGCGGTTCAAACGCAAATTGCTCAAAATTTTAGATTTTGGGGTGGATTTGATATGTATACTCCAGAAGCGAAATGTTTAAATATAAGTGATATTATTATGTAGTAGTAACAAAATCAAATAATTATAAAATAAAAAATAATTTTAAAAACGAAAAAATCCAAACAAGGGGTGGAAAATAAAATGACAGACGCAAAAGAACATGGTGGGTTAAAACTTGATGGAGTTACACTAGATCAGGGTATGAAAGAAATATTAGGTGCATATTTAATGCACGAATCTCACGACAGCACACACGTTCCAGCAGATCATCCTGTTATTGCAAGACAAAGAAGAATTTCAGATAATACTCATAGCATTGAAGATATTGTAAAAGGAATTCTCGGCAAATCTGTAAAGGCAGAAGAAGGGAGTGCTGATAAGATTATGAGTAAATTAGCTTATGAGTTAGCACAAACAGAAGGATTTAAAGGCAAACCTGAAGAGTTTACAGAGGAGCAAGCTAGATTGTATTTATCTCACGCATCAAGCGCCTTGGGGAATCCAACCATAGGTAATAGAACTGAATTTAAGAAAAGTATAGTCAATATGGGAGCTGCGAAACCTGGTGATCCGCTTTATGATGCAAACTCAGCTTTGGCACAATTAATTCAATACATAGCAACTCAAAAAGATAAAGAATCAAGGAGAATAAGCTACTTGCAGACACTATTACAAGAGCATGGAACACAACCAGGGTACGTGACTGCAATGCAACACCCTGTAGAACACGCTGTGGGTAAGAAGTTTAATCCAACAGCTTCAGTAGCAGATATGTTAGGAGAGTTAACCAGAAAAGGTCAATTACAAAGTCAGCAGTATGCTGCAGAAGCTGGACCTAAAACATACCATGCCAAAGACAGTCATGGTGCTCACTAAACCGCCTTAATTTTTTTTCTCTTTTTTCTTTATATTCTAAATTCTCTCATGGGGGTATTATAAAATTCAAAAATGGTAAATGGTCAGGTATACAGTCCGCATTTAGATGCATCTAAAGTTCATAGTTATACCACTAAAATTCCTGGAAATAAAATAAAATCAATGCAACATCTTCCTATCACTGTAAGCTCTTTTCCTTACGGGCCTTCTACAAATCATTTCGTTGATGGAAATGTCGTTACGGTAACTTCTGGAAATATTTTTAAAACTTCAGCTCATGATTTTAATAAATACGGATTTTTCTCGCAATTAGATGATGGAGTAGACAGAGGTTCTGTAAAATTTGCCAGCATGGATGATTGGATTGCAAACGGAACACAGAATTATCCAAATTTGCCAAACAACCAGCCGATTCCAAACTTTTATGATTTAACTGGAGGCAAGGTTGGCGGAATAATGTACATTGAAGGAGTCACGCCATTAAGATTGTGGATGCCGGATCATAATGATACTCAAGTTAATCTTTATACAGCTAAAGAATTGGTTAATGTAAATGACATAAACAGCGTGGGAAAAAGAACTTCACAGGTTGAAAATTTCAGGCAGAAGTTACATAGTGATTTGCTGTTTAATGACAGAAACCAACTGCATTATGAGATTGCAAAATGGGCTGAGTTTCTAGGCAGCGAAGGAGTGCACCCGACAAAACATCCGGTTCTGGGCATTGGAGTGGGAAAAGGAAATTATGCTGCAAGCCATTATCCTGAATTAAATTATCTGGTTGCCAATGCAGATTTTAACGAGATTGCAAAGCGCATGATTTCAAAATATGGCTTAACAGAGCCTGAAGCCGTGAGTGCAATGGAAAGAAGCGTGATGATGCACGAATTAGCGCACGCCTACGGCGTAGGCGGCTCAAGAATGGGAGAACAGCGCCAGGGAAGATTTCAGTCAAAATTCTATTCAAAATTAGCAAAAGAATTTGCAGGCACCAAATTTGAAAAAATTTATAAGGCTCTTGCCCGCGAAGGAGAAGATTATGCTCAAAGATTTTCATTTATTAATGAATTAGTGAGTGGTCACGAGCACGTTGGTGCGCCGTGGCATTTAATGGAACATAAATTTTATCATGAAGCGGAAAAGCTTGGCCTTGAAGGAAAAGCTATGGAGAGATACATAAAAGCCAGAGTGAAAGATGCTCTTGGCCCGCTTT
The DNA here is from genome assembly GCA_964359525.1 of uncultured Methanosarcinales archaeon. GTDB lineage: Archaea > Nanobdellota > Nanobdellia > Woesearchaeales > GW2011-AR4. Next base: position 4,878 of record CAYHTH010000006.1, read on the forward strand.
ACGACGATGAAGAATCACATGAAACTGAATCAAAAACAGCAAATCGCTCAAATGTGGTTAGCCTTGAGAGAATTGTTGAATCAGCTTCAAAAGAATCAGAGGGTACAACAAATTCCAATTACACAAGCACAAAGGGCACGGCAAAAGTCTTGAAATTTGCAGGCAGAAAAGGCAAAGGAAAAGAGCCAGAAAGAAGCTCAAAAACTTATGCAAGAAGCTCCGCCAGGGAAACTTATGAAGGAAGGACCAAATCGGATTATAATGAAAGCCCAAGAAATGTTGAAGCTGAAGGCAGAGAAACTTCTAATGCTAAACCTTCAGAGAGGGGAGATTCAAATTCAGAAAGAGGAGCAGAAAGCCAAACTTCAGAAAAAGCTGCATAATTTTATTGATTGATTTTAAGTATTATCTAATGTTAGTGCTAAATATTCTTTATAGAAAAATTTATAATTAATACCATCTTCCCGTAATCTATGTACCAAACATTAAATTATGAATATAGTGGCAAGCAACAGTCTAGTTATCATCCCATTATAGCTGCAGCAGTTCTGGTAGGATTAGGGGCAGGTCTTGCACTGCTATTAAAAGGGGATTCTCACGGCGGAGGCCATAAAGCAACACATCAGCCGGCACATAAAGATTTAGAAAGCCAGTTATAAATTCTCCAATTTATTTACCACTCTTAGCATGAATATTCTTCTAAATATAAAGCTAAAAATAAATAATAAGATTGATGATGCAACAACAGCAAAATTTTTCTCTATAAAATAAATCAATAAAAACAACGATAAAATTACTAAAATTAAATTAATAAGATAAACCGCAAGCATGTAATGAATTTTCTTTATTCCTACTCTTAGTGTTTTTGGCAAAATATTTTTTAACTGGGTATTCTTTGCTAAAGATAACGAAATAAACATAAAATAGAATAAAACAATGGCCGCAATTAAAAATATCAAATACTTCAAAACAAAACCTGATGATAAAGCGGCTTCAGAAAAGGAAATGTTTGTTATGGAATAAAAGAAAATAAATATCAAAATAAGATAGCAGAAAACTACAATTATGTTTCTGAGAAAATGCTTCAAATTAATATGGCCAAATAATTTCCCGGAAAGCGTCCACAACAAAGGAATAAATATTATTAGTATAATAAAAGTATAAATTAAATACAATCGAAAATTTAATATCACATTGTTAAAGTTTCTGCTTATGCTTAACGGGTCGTCTCCCAAAATATTTTTCTGCTGGAGTATATTCTGGGTCACGCTTATGTCGTCAAGCTGCTGCTGTTGCATGTAATCTGAGATTGCTTTTGTGCTTTCATAAATCCTTGTCTGATAAACCAAGCTCACATAAAAAAGCGCGGAAAAAAACAAGATCTGAATAAATAGTATAAGAATAAACAACAATTTATTTTTCCAGATAGCTTTGAAAGATTCCTTGATTGAAGAAAAGATTATGCTTTTGGGCATTTTAAGAAAGGCAATCTGGATTTATATCACTTATAAATCCCCTGTGGTAGAAATCAAAATTATTAGTTACTGTGGTCTCTCCCTGTATCCCTTTTCCTCTTATGTCATCAACTGTGATTAATGACATGTGCTGTTGCGTGAGGCCACTTGAAATTGGCTTATAGCTCCAGTGCCACGGCTCTGTTTTTACAACCCCGTTATCCCTGTTGTAAGGCTGGCAGAATCCAAACCTAGCTGCATTGTTTTGAAGCCATTTGTAAAGATTTGCATATTTTCCGGTTCCAGTATAATCGGGTGGATTCAATGAGCCATCTAAACCGCCGTTAATGTCAATATCAGTCCCAAAATGATGCCTGGACAATCCAGGAACGGCTGAATATTGCGATGCCACTTGAACTTTTTCCTGTTCGGTTCCGAATAATCCATTAAACTTGCCGTTCCAGATTGATAATTGTTCCGAGAATCTCCTATAATCAGACACTCTGCTTAAAGTTACCCCATCTTTACTTGCAGCTGCACTCATTTCATTGAATTTATTGATTACCTCAGGCCTTATTCCTGAAATTGAGCCAGTTCCGAGCAAAATATTTTTTGTTTGATCTGTTGAAGTTGGAGGATTGGTTGCTGAAGGGGTGGCGGTGCCAGTTGATGAAGTTGATTGTGCAACCGCTCCCATCTCATTTCTTACTGAAAACGAAAATGCCTTATTATTTATCGGGCTTTTTCCTTCTTTTGCTGTTGCCTGGATAGTTCCGGAATACGATCCGATTGGCAAATTCACCTCAGATGATTTTAAAGTTATAGTATACAAGTCTGGGCTTGATGAATCTGGAACCATATCAAACGGGCTGCTCTGCCCAGGAATTATTAATTTCACACTCTCAATTCCTGATTTATCTGGTTCATTTGATTTATGCTTGACTCTTGCAGAAATTGTAATATCCTCACCAACTCTTGGGCTGGATGGAGTTACTCTGGGCGTGTCTATTGACGGGGCAATGTCAATCGCATCAACTCCCTGAGGGCTGACCATAAACTTGTATGGCCTCTCCATAATTTTGTCATTGGGATTGCAGTCGTCCTTTGAACCATAAGCCGTGCTGCTGTCTTTTATGTTGAAAAATTCCAAAAGCAAAGTTTTCTGCTGCCCAGTTTGTGAAGTGCTTTGCTCAGGAGGCCTTACTGTTATTGTTGTAGAGAAAGTGTAAGGTTTAGTTAATGGCGGCTGCGGTGGATTCAAAGCAACTCCTGTTATCTCTATTATATCTCCATCTTTTGCAACAACAAGCTTGCCATTCTGCAAATATTTAGTTACTGACTCAAACCCGTTGGTAAGACCTTCAATCATCACCTTATCTTGTTCACTCTGGAAATTAAAAGTTGGATTATCGCTCTGAAACTGAACAGATATACTGACAGGATTTTGGTTTCCTATCTCGATAGCTTTCACGCTTATTCTTGAATCTGTGGCGATGTTGCCGCTCGTCTTAACAACACTCAAACTGTCAGCTATGTTGTCTATTCTTACATCGTTGATTCCATCCGAAGTAATTCCTTCATATCTTGGCTCAGTTAAGTCTGGCAGCAAAGACGCCCTGATACATTTGTCCTTTCCGGATTTTGTAAGTCGTAATTGAACCGATAAAGGATTTCCGGCAGTAAATTCCATTTTATCTTTATTAGTTTCGGCATTAACATCATTGTCTCCGCTTATAATTCTGACTTCATCAACGCGCAAAGTTCCTTTCCTGCTGTTGAAATTTATTCCCCCACCACATTTGAAAACTCCGGTTAAAGGCTCTACCGTGCAGTCTGCAATATCTCTTACAGTCTTGTCGCTTAGTGGGAAATAAAATACTCCATTCTCGTATCCCGGAGGGAAGCAGTTCTGCTGAATATTCGCCGGGATTCTTCTGTCTGTCCTCAAAGTAAATTTAAGATGATCATAACGGTAAGGCTGCTCAACAACCAGATGATGGTCCAGATTTGACATTTTATTCTGCGGGAATCTTTGGTTCGGAGAGAAAAATGAAAATGTTGGGCCTTGCTCCTGATTCAATCCAAGGCAATCACAATTATTGTAAGCTGTTGAAGTCCCATAAGAGCCAATTCCGCCAATTGACGCAGCGCCTACAGAGCCGCATCTGACACCTTGGGCAGCATATTTGTCAGCTTCCCTTTGGGTAACACAAGCCAAATCAATTCTGTAATTATCCAAATCACATCCCGGATTGACTATCCAAGATGCCCTATACTCGTATTTCGGCATTGCTGATACCGGATCGACGGTCAAAAACTCCCTTGTTTTTGTGACTGGCTGCACTAAAGTTGCGAACGGGGAAGTGTAAGCTGCGTCTATTAGATTGTTTGCTGTCAAACTCCAGTCATAGCCAAAAGCTCCTAAACATATTTTTCTTGCAACTCCGCCTTCCCCTATACCTAATAAATTATTCAATTTAGCATTTTGGTATTCCTGCGAGAATTCCTGCTGGCCTTCTGAAATTCCCTGCGCTATGCTCTTTAATCCCAGTTTAATATCATCTCCAAAACCATTATCCGCATTAGTATCCACTTTTTCATTATCCGGAGTGCATCCGTTCACAAAGAATGAAATAAGCTGCGACAATAATCCGCAGACGTGCTGTGTAAATAATTCCTTGCAAACTCCCGAATCAGCTCTTCCATTCTGCCTCACTTCAATCAAACAGCTTGACATGGCTGCCATTATGTTTTTGTACATTTGCAGCCTCTGATTCACGCCAGTGAGATAAGCGCACTGCAACGCTGCAGTATCCTGCTTGAAAGGATTTATAATCAAAACTTCCTGCTCCTTGCCAAATATTTTGTAAAACCAACTATCCTGGCCGAAACATGCTGGCTTGTCGCGACCTTCAATATACCTGCTTGGGTTGTATTGATAATGCTCAACCCCATCTGTACCTTTTGCCACGTATCCTATTCTCCAATACCTGTAACTCCATTTCATATCCTCAAGAGTAGTTGCAGTGGCGGTCTCCAACGGGTTTGAGCTGGATTGTTTTGATTCATGCACAGGACCTCCTGTAGCTGCATCAACATCACCATATTGATAGTAAGGCGTAATCTGCTTGTTCTCTTCAGCGTTTATGCAGCAGCATTCCTCCCGTTGATTTGGATCGTCACTAACAACATTAGGATTATTTAAACCATCATAGAAGCAAGGTGTTGAATCCTCATCAGAGACTTTAGATGCATAACCCATCCTATAAGCAGAATTTATTTTATGCTCCGCACCTGCATCATCTGTTATTTTTTTGTTTGCATTCAGCTGCCTGCACTGGTTTACAGTTATGCAAGCGGCAGCCGCCTCAGTATTTTTTTTAACTGATAAATCTTTACTTAATGTTGCCTTTTGTCCGGCGATAGTTATTGGCTTTCTGGAGGAAGAAGTTGACTTTATACCGCAAAGTTCCGAACAGCTTTTTGGAGACTCTTTCAAATAATTATTTTCATTCTGTTTAATTGCATAGCTTATCTTCACTCTGCTTGGCCCTATGACCTCTTCAATTTGAAAAATATTATCCCGAACATTTTTTCCCAAAGTGTAAAGAACCTGCTCGCCATTAATTGTAGTTTCAAAGCATTTTGTGCCAGGGTCAAATTCTCTTACACGAGTATACTTTGCCAGGTTAATTTTTCTGCAGTCTATCGCATTTAAAGGCAGACCTCTCGCAGTCTGGTCAACAGAACAGCTTTTCTGCTCTTCTATTTTCTTTAATAGCTCATCATCTGGTTTAGTCTCAGTCCATTTTGAAGGTGATGAATGCCCAAATATCCTGTCGCATGACCATCTTTGTATTTCATATAAATCAGTTTCTCTCTTCCATGCAGAGGAGCTTGCAGAAAAACATTTTTTTAAATTCGGGTCGCTGAAATATTTCAGTTTTAGTTCATTTTTCCCTAAATTATTAGCTTTCCCGACTTGTTCAATTATTGTTTTGCATTCATCGGTGCTTTGCTGATCGTTTGATGATGAAGTTGCGGCTTGCTTAACCCAGTAAAACTTCTCAGTTGACAACTCAACCCAATTCCTGTAAATCTTGAAAACCAAATGCGCAAAGAAGGAATATAAGCATGCCATCCCTACATAGTCTACGACCTTGTCAATCTGCTCCTGAACTTTTGTCAAAGTGTTTATTGAACTCTGCAAAAAGTCAACGAAACCATAAAGCATGAAATCAGGCATGACTCTTCTCGGGTCGATTAAAGTGTTGTCAATAACATAACTAACCTCTTGGCATGAAGTCTGGGTTTCGGTCATTCTTCTGCTTTGGCCGTTGTCGTCAATTACATCGTGCTCATAAGTAATTCTAAGTTTATACGGAAATGACATTTCGCTGTTAATTGACTTAAGGAAACTTTTCCAGTCATCACCCAAAAATTTGTCCATGCCCTCAAACCTGTTTAGCGGAACAACTGAATAGGTCAAAGTGTTATCGGGCTTGTTGAGCTTTACAGGAGAATCACCGGCAGGCATTACCCTGCAGCTTATGTTAAATCTCGGGTCCATTAATTCTCTCGTGCCGCAGGCTTTGGCTAATGAGACTCCGGTTATTCTTGCATTCGATCCCCTGCCAATGTATGAATAATTAAAGTAAAAGTATAATGCTTCAGTTCCTTCCGCCATCCTTTCCGTGCTTAACAATGTCGGGCTTTGGAATTGCGTGAGAGGAATTACATCCCAGCTTAGATTGCCGCTCCAGCACGTGCCAATTGCAACCGTTGATTTTGCAAATCCCCTCTGGCCAACTTGATCTGTCGCAACAACCAGAATGTTAGCTTTTTTTGAGTCTCTTGCCTGTGAATTAAGCACAGTGTCCCTGAAATCTGTAATGGGCACTTCTGTAATTCTCGTTGATAAGCCAAACATAGAAGTCAAATCAACCTTCTCAAACTTGAAATTGCCGTCCTTGTCTGCGGTTGTTGACCTGTCAGCGCCGTCTTTGCATGAAGTTTTTATTGCGAGGTTTGATTTGCATTTTGACTCAAGGGCTGTTTCAGAAGCATTGTCAAGCTTATCCTGGAAATCTGCTGTGATATCAAAATTTGATTGCGGGACATTCTGGGCCTCATTTGGCAAGCCAGCCAGCTGCACATTTGTATCAAAGCTGAAAGGCGTCCTGTCAATGAAAAGATGGACTCTTGCATTCGGCTCAGTCTTTCCGATTATATCCACTTCGTGGGCAACATTTTCATAAACTAAAGAACCTGTAGGGGGAGTTATAATTTTTACAGCCGGCTTTTTTGTATCAAGGGTTAATATTTTTTGCGCAGTAAATTTATTTCCAGCTTTGTCTTCAAAAATTAACTTAATGCCATAAGTTCCATCGCCTTTTGTCAATTTTATGCCCATATTGAAATTATTGCTTGCATTTGTTGTGAAAGCTGGCTTCCTGAACTCCTCAAAAATATCCACAGGAGGGTAGTTTGCATTCAGAATTGCTCCGCCGTCAAGCGTCTTGACTGCCAGCGTATCGGATTTAGGCCCTTCTTTTCCAAAAATATTTACTTCAGAAAGCTGGTAACTGTATTCCTTGCCGCTGTCGACCAGGGCATCAGTGAAAACTGTGAAGCTTGACGGGCTTGCTGTTGCAATTGGTATGCTGTTTCTGTATATAACATAATGGCTAAAATCTCTGTCTTGTGATGCTTCCCATTTTAATTCAACTGAGTTCTGGCTTATTTTTGTTGAATTCAATTTTTTAATTTTTGGAGGGACAGCGGAGTTGTTAGCGCTTGAATCTATAAAAACATTGACAGTTACCGGCTCATTCACGCTTCCGGTTATATTCAAATCAATTTTTGAAGTAATATTTACTATGCTTGATAACTTAACAACGGGCGATTCCGTATCAACTCCGACTTCAAATGTTTTTTCTGCTGTGTTGCCTAACTTATCTGTAGCTGTTATTTTTATATTGTTGCTGTCCTGCAGCTGAACCTGGCTGAAATAAAATTTTCCGACAGCAACTTCACTGCTGCTTAAAGTTTTTCTTGGTGTGTTAAGATCATTTACATACAAGCTCACAATCGAATTTGTTTTTGTAGAGCCGGAAATGTCTATAACTCTCCTGTTTACATATCCCGGAATAGAAACAGTAAGAGTTAATGGCGAATTATCAACCTGTGCTGTTGAATTATTGGTTTGATTATTTGGAGTGTCTGCAAACACTTGAGCTGTGAAAAACGGCAGAGTCAGGACTAGATGTAGCATGAATATCACCATAAAATCTTTTATTTTCTGCCGCATTTTTTTAATTTGAATTTTTGTTTTTTATAATTTTTATTTATTTTTGAAATTTTATTTTAATTCTGGTGCTGGAATATTTTTTGAATATGAATCTAACCCGGATATAAACAAAGCCCTTTCATCTTCTGTTGCTGAGCCTTGGTAGACAACGTGGAACACTGCCTGCTGCGCATTGTTTAAATCGTCCTTGCCGACTTTCCATGTTCCGGAATAACCTCCCATTAAGTTATCTCCGTCAACAAGATAAATAGCGACTTCATAAGTTACATCTTTTCCGGCGGGAAGCTTCAGCGGGAAATCTCCTTCTTTTGGATAAAACACAAAGCTTTCGTATCCTGTTTGATTGCTTTTTATGTATATTGAGGCCTGCTCAGCCTGGCTTAATTCTTCTATAGTGTTTGGATTTGAAAGCTGATGCTTTACAACCTTGTAATCTGAAATTTCCTTTAATGGATTCATGAATAAAAGATAAGATTTTCCGTTTGTGTTTGTTTGAACAAATGATTGTGCGTCTGAATATCCGTCTTTCGAGCCTCTTACAATTCCGTTCACACAGTAGGGCAGTTTTTTTGTGACGCCGGCTGCTGCACCTAAACTTAAATATTGGCTCTGCCCCATATCGCATGAATATCTGCCGCATGTAAAAGTAAGATTGACATCTTTTAAATCATCGCCTGTTGCGTTATTAACGGTGAAAATAGTTAAATCATTTTCGGCATTATTGCAGTATTCGTCATTTGATAAGTCATCAACTAGGTCAAAGGATGCAGTCCCACGGTTTAACCTGTCAGGCTGGTTGTGGTCGATATGCACCCTAAATGGGAAATTGAATTGGTATTCCATGTTCCTGTCAGTCTGCTGGTCAAATATTGTGGCCAGAACAGGGTAATCTATGTCATAAGTAAAGTGCCACACTTTCAGGCAGAAAAATTTCAGCAAATCTGTTCCTTTGTCCGCATTTGATTTCAAAACTCCATTTTGGCTTGGCCTCGCATAGATTTGAATCGGCCAGTTGTCATAATTGAATGAGACTTTCATATTTTTGTAATTATTGCCGGGATTTTTATCTATTTCCCACAAATAATGATAGTTGTAGTATGATTGCGAAAATATTTCTTTTCCGTCCGGTTGTGGCACGTATAAATTAGGGTTATAATCGGTTCCCTGAATTCTAATGTAAGGAATATTAAATCTCAGCAGTTCTTTTAATTTGTTGTTTATATTGCTTAGCTGCCAAATTCTTGTCTTACAAGTAACTTCAACATCAGTTGTAGGCACTTCTGTGTCCATGGAATAAAGGTCGATTGTTTTTTTTTCAAGGAAATAATCTTTGTTTTCGCGGTCCATTATAGTTTTCGCAAGCTCATAAACTTTCCTGAATCTTACGGATGAGCCGTACTGAAAAGTTTCTATGTTGGCCCTGAAGTCACTTCCTTTTCCCAAAACTTCCAGAGGATATTTCATTGAAACGGAAGTATCTGCATCATTAAACTGAACATCTATTGATGGTTCCTTAGGCTTATTGATTATGAATCTCGATTCAAACGGCTCAAAATTTTTTATGCAATCATCCAATTCCCTTTTGATATGAACCTTTAACTCATCTTTTATAAAATCCTCGGTTGGAACGGCTTCTATTCCGCCGTACCACCAGTATGGAATCTTGAAATGAGACGACGGATAGGCTGCAAGATAAGACTTCGGATTTCCTGAAACTGAATCAGGAATATCAATATAACCTCCCGTCAATCCAATTGTTTCCAAACCATCGTCTGTTATCTGCTTCAGGCAGTCTTCAACATAGGTTTTTAACGGCACCAGTTCCGGCTGGACATATTCTATTTTCTTTTCAGAGCTTTGCCTTTGATAAAAGAAGTATATCATGCCCAAAATAAGTATTATGACTGCTGCTAATAGGAATATAGATACCTGTGCCCTTTTGCCCCCTAAATCACCTCTTTTTTTCATTTTGAGCGTATAATAAAATTATTTTTATTATTGATTTTAGTTACACTGTTTTTTAAGATAATTTATTTTTTATTTCTGTTAATGTTTATTTTGTTATTGTTCTTTTATTATTATCCATAATTTTTATTTTACATTTGATTTTTTGTTAAGGGATTTTACATCAAGTTTTGTCAAATCCATTTCAACATAATCTTTTTCAGTTAAGTTAAGCAGTTTAACAATATCAGAAGGAACCCTGACAACCAATCCGCCGCCGGTTCTTATCAGTTTTTTGATGTATCGCATCGTATATGTCAAAAACCACATAAGCCACTAGTGGTTTTTTATTTTTTTAATTTATATATTTGGTTTTTGAGCATTTTAAAAATGTTCAAAACATTTTTAATATATGAAATATATTGATTTTATATATATTTAGTGTTGAAAAAGGTATATTAATATATAAATTATATATGGACTTTATAAAGTTTTCGATTTAGCGCTTTTCAACTTCAGCTGAAAGCTCAGAAGCATAGTAACGAACCACAGCTGCGTAAATTATTAGTATAAAAGCTGTTACAAAAAAAGAATAATTAAAGACGAGCTTGCTCTCGGCCCAAACCAAAATAAATAATATCAGGAAAATTATTAGATTCGGCAGAACAAAAAGATGAATCTTCGCAATTCCAATCTTGATTGCAGAGCCTATTGAATTTAATTTTTGTTTCCGCATAAAAATAGGGTATAGGATGTTTGTAAAATATATTGCAACTATAAATGCGATGAAGAAGAATAATTGAACTGACTCGGGATTTACAATATAAGATATTAAAAAAATTATAACTGCCCAGAAACTTATCCATATTAGGTTAAGCAGCAAAAATCCAGATATTAACTTTAAAGATATTTTTGTTTTCGTTGTTTTTGCCCAGATTATGCTTTTGAATATGCCTGCCAAAAAAATTACAAAAATTACAACAGCTATGAATGAAAAAAGCAGCAGAAAAAAATAAGATTTTACTTCGGAAGCAAGCTGCTGTGCTTTCTCCGGGCCTAAGGAAGCCAATGTGTTTATAATTTCATTTGGATCAGACGGCAAATTAACTGCAGCTGCCTTTGCCTTCATGAATTTGTCCCACAGGAAAAATGTGCCTGCCGCCAGGAGATAAAAAATGGAATCCAGAATTATTATTAACAAAATACTAAAATCCATTTTTCTAAATGATTTTATAAGAATATTATCATTCCATTCAATAAATCCAACTTTGTTTTTTTTCATTTTACCAACCACTATTCAAGTCCGCATTAGTTCCCTGCTGTGCTGTGTTTCTTTGCTGCAATGCTGTCGGCTGAGCATAAGTGTTGTCTTCAATCTTGTTGCACAATATATTGTCCTGTATTTTCCATTTTAATGGGATTTTATCAAATTTAATGCATATCTTATCGTATTGACTCTTGCTTTCCTGTACAATTGCATTCGTTCCGAATCTTCCAAATGTAGACCCTCTTCCTATGTGGACATCCTGTTTGAAAATCTTTATTCCACTGCTAATATCTTTGCCCTTTGGAATAATGAAAACATTTATCGACATGTTTTCCGGAGCTCTCGGGTCTTTGTCATAATCCCCGTTTCTGACCTGGAAAGTGATCTTGTAAATGTAAGTTGTTCCGTTTTCTGTGACTATTGGCTGGGTTCTTGTTGCCTCTACGTGCGCGCCTATTTGCGCCAATCCCTGCGGAGTTTCTGCGTATGCAATGCCTTCGTTGTCAGTTGCCAATCCAGATGTTGCAGTGCAAATCTTGCTTGACCAGTATTCTGTTCCAAGATATAAAGTTGAGAATACTTTGTCAACGCCATTTCTCCATTCGATTAAACTATCATCATCAAAACCGAATAATGAGGGGATATATCCAATTCCTCTGAACTCTGTGAAGATGAACTGGAAGCCTGCGAAGAATTGGCGTGATTTATATTGGCTTATTTCTGTTGATAGTCTATCTTTAGCTTTTCCATTTCCGGTTACTTGACCGTTGACATACTCCGCTGAGCTTGCTATCCCATTTTCACGGATTGACATTTTACTGGGAGCACCAGTTGCAGGATCGGTTGTTATTTCAGTATAATCACTAGTTGTAGGATTAATTGATGTTTCTCCTTCTCTTAGCTTATAATTTTTCTGGCTTAATAACCCTAAAACATACTTTTTCTCACCTGTTTTTGTTGTGGTTTCCTCATAGTATTCATTTGTTGTTTCTTTAAGCGAGATTATGTTGCCATTTCTGTCTTTTACTTGAGTAGTTTTTGTTTCGGTTGGCCCTCTATCAAAAAATTCCACATTAGTTGTTGATGTCTGTTCGTTGTCTCCTACTTTCTTTGGAGGTGAGGTGAAAGAAAACTGAAGCTTCCCATCAGAGTTTACATTCAAGTTTCCACTGACTTTGCCATAGGATTTTAGCAGGCTTAATTGTAAATCGGTTATTGGTGTTGATGGCCCACTTCCAAGGTTTATCCCCGCAGCGGCCATTTTTCCACCTGCAAGATTATATGTAACTTGATATTTCGCACCGCCAATATCCTCTTCCCTGATCCCTTGGGGCACATTATCATTGGCAATTGATATATACTTGCCCTGGAACGAATAAATCTGGTTTCCAGCAGAATCTTTTAAATTTGTGACTGGCTGAGCGCCTTTGTCCAAGTAATCTTTCTTGAAATTCACAGCTAGAGTAAGAGCAGGAGGAGCTTCATCTTTATCGTTTGTGTAAATATTACCATTACTGTCAACAAAAAAGTAGGTGCTCCCTACCTGCCGGACTGATTTTAATGGATCTCTGTTTGCTTGTGTAGCTTGATTGGATGTTTGCAAATTATCCTTAAACGCTTTATCTAACAAATCTTTTTTATCCTGATGAGCATTCATAAATGCTTGCAGAATATCTTTATCGTTCGTTGCCCCAGCTTTTTTCATATCCGCGCTGAATTTTGCAAATTGATTTCTTAAAGTGTCTACATCCTTTAATTCTTGAATGAAACTTTCTGGATTATTATATTGATTTAATGGGACTTCCTGAAACTCCTTACCCTTCACAGCAAATTTTTTTCCTCCAAATTCCTGAAGGGTCCATATTGTACTGGTTGATGCAACAGTTGAAGGAACACCAACATCACCATCTGAAACGGTGGGGTTAAATGCACTATATTTGGCTTGAGCTTCTGCTACGGCTTCTGCATGGCTTGTCTTTTCAATTACTTGATAAAGCGGTTGTCCATTAATTGTTGCGACTATTGTATATTTGAAAGCAGCCGGAGCCCAATCACCCTGCCATGTTCCATCTTTTTTTTCTCCCTTATACTCAAATATAGAATTGCCAACTTTTCTATAAAACTGCTCGCCGTGAATTCCCACAGCCTTGTATATTTTTCCGTCAGGTGGTATATCCTGTGGCCTCTGATAAACAGTTGTTGTTGGCAAGGGTGGAGTGCTTGAAGTAGCTGCACCGGGTAAAGGTGGAGTATCCCCTCCTGCAGCTGTCGCTTGAGCCGGAGAAGTTTGTCCTGCTGCTGTGGATGAAGCAAATGGCACAGAACCAGCTTTTTGAACAGTCAATCCTTGACTTGTAACTTCTTCGATTGTAGTATAAACATGCACACTCAGGTCTTGGGTATCAACATAATCAGAAGTACCTTTGTAAAAATATTTACCATCTTTTCGATACACCTCAAAAAATTGGCCATCTTTTGCTTCTACCCAAAGTGTGGGCTCAGTAAATGCATCTTCCAGGATGTTAGGTGGCGGATTTGGTCCTACCTGTGTTTGTGAGCTTGCGGGTGGTGCAGCGGCTGAAGCCGGTGAGGATGGTGCAGAGGTTGTTGGTGGAGATGCTGGAGGGGATAAAACTGCATTTGCCCCGTTTAATTGAGTGTTCACTACTGCATTAAACTGAGAAGCTGGATCCGTTCCTCTTGTTGAAAGTTCAATCCATCCTGGATAGGGTCCATATGTTGCGCCTTGACTATAAAGCAAAAGCTTTCCGGTTGTTGTGCCATAGGCATATTTTTCTTTTCCGATTTCTGTTGTTATGAATGTTCCTTCCCTTTTGGCAGTATATTCCTTGCCATTTATCAGGATTTTTGTTGATGCTGGTGCTGCGCTTTGCATCCCGCTCACCCATTCCATTCCAACCACATTCCCACTTATCTGATTATTAGAAACTGATTGTGATTTGCTATTTCCATTATTCAAATTATTATTTCCGTAAAACTGAACATTTCCGTCAGCATCGACTGAAAACATTTCGTTTTGGTGTTCAGCAGAAACTATCCTTGTATAGATAAAAACCGGCTTGTCAAATTCTTCGAGATAGAATAAATGCCCTTCTATAATTTTATACCATCCCTCGTTTAATTGATTTATATTTTTAACATCTATTTCTTTTATTGAAATATCTTTATCAAAATTTACTGAAGCTTCTTTTACAGCATTTGCTGTTATGTTATTTTCATAATAAAAGCTGCCAGCTAATACTGATAGTAATAATATTACAATAATTGTTAAACTAGCTAATCCTTTTGCAATTTTATTTTTTATAATTTTATTTTTCATTTTAGGTAGTTGCAGTTGATGTAGCATTTTCATCTAAATTCAATCTTGAGCAGTAATCCTGCGGAGATTTGAATCCTTGGTTAACTAATCCTTTTATACTTCCCGTAACTATTCCAATTTGTGAAATTAGTTTAACTGTTTCGCAAGCTGTATAAGCACCACTACCTGGAACTGGGCAAGTGAAATGACACAACACAGCAAGCCCCACACCAGCCAGTTCAAATGGACTTGACATCGCATTTTTGACAATCCCGGTCATGTAATCAAACACTGCAGTGTAAGGTATGATTGCAAATAATTCTCCAGTCACATATTTACAGTAAGCATAACTTTTTTGATTTTCACATGCCTGTAAAGGCAATCCATCTTTTCCGACGGCATTAATCAAGCAGTCTGCATACAAACATCTTACCTGCCTAAATTTATCTAGACCAGTTATGACACCCGGAATGCAGGCAAAAGCAGCCGCAACAACAAGATTATTGTTAGGGTCCATATAGCTTGATAATCCACCTTTCAGCTCACCACCAGGCTGAAATTCCTGTCCGGGTTTTCCAATATTACCTGCGCCCGGCAATCTTTTAGCGCCAGGCAGGCTATCAATTTTGTCTTGCATAAATTTTTGCCATTTTCCCAAAGGTCCAGGAGCCCATTGGCAATTTACAAACTGGCAGAATTTGTTCGCATAATTGCTAAAGCCTTTTTGTGCTCCTTCTCTGCTAACTTGCTCTGTCTTGCAGAAAGCTACGCCTGTTGCTTGTGTCCATGGTGTTGGAATAGATTTTTGTATGACTGTTACTGTGTGCCATATTGCCACAACATTGTAAATAACACCATACATCTGGCAAATCTTTTTAGCGTAGTTAATTATTGTATTAAGCGAGCCAATAACTTTTGAAATTCCTCTTGCATCATCCTTTGCATCATCAATTTTTTTCTGAACTTCATCGCTCATTTCTCCAAGAGGAAGATTGTAAAGCCTGATTGTGATATTTGTAATTTCAACCTCAGGATTTTTTGTGACCCTTTCGCCAACTTTTGAAATGATGTTAAATCCGCATGTTACATTTATCTCATCAACTTTTAATTCATCTTTCTTTAAAGTTATTTTTACAAGTGGAGTTGTGCTTTGCAGACCCTGGCTTATTGTTTCATATTTATCTATTAAAGAGGATTTGCTCACGCAGGCTGCATCACTTGTTGCAAGTGGAATTATTTTTGGTGATGTTGCATTTGGAACCATGACAACCTGGCAATACACTCTTTGGTTTATGAAAGTCCCAAGCTGCCTGTCAACAGATTTTGGAGAGCATGAAACAGTGCTTTTCCAGAAATCCGGCGGGCTAGACGTATCCAATTCAAGCGTTTTTAGAGGAACCGAATAAATTAATTCATTATCAACAGGGTCGCTGAAATTGAATTTTATCGAATCGGTGGCTGAAATATCAATCGGGTCCGTTAGCCAAGTGCATTGCTGCTTGTCTTTCTTGCCTGCATCAAGAACTTTGCAAGAGCCAGCGACATTTGAAGCTCCTGTAATAAATTTTGAGAAATCTGCAGTCGCGGTTAATTGATTCTCTTCTGTGATATTTGCAACAACGGCTATCTTGTCTTCAACCTTGAAAAGGTCAACATGAATATCACTCAAGCTTCCCTGCGGAGTTATATTGATGTAATTCAATGCAGGAGCCCTAATATCCACAATAACTTCGGCAATTTTTGTATCATTAACGGGGTTAAGCAGTATATCGGTTGTGTCTGAAATTATGGAGATGTTCACCGAAGAAACAAAATTAACATTTTTCCAGACACATTTCCAGTTTGAATCTTTAGCGCAGCTTGTTGCAGGAATTCTTGCATTTCCAACGTGCAAAAACACGCTGTCTTTTTCAATTCCAGTAGCTTCACTGAGAATCGCTGTTACAGTATTGCCGGACGCTCTTGCATAATTCTTTCCGTCAAGCACAATTCCAGTTGCAATTGATTGGACCAAAGGTCCTTTATCATCAAGAGTTAGCGCTTTTGTAATAGTTGAAGTTGCATTATTACCGGCTAAATCGAATGCAGTAACTGTTATTGAGTTTCCCGTTGAAGAAGTTCCGGCATTATCAGATGAAGCCTGAGCTTCCTCGTCGGAAGAAGCGGATGGGTTCATTGTTATTGGCCACTTACAGGTGCTGATTAGCCTGGTCACAGAAGCGCAGGAAGCTTTTGCATTTTTCAAACCTGCTGAAGGGTTCAGGGAAGATAAATCTGCAGTCACGAAATTTGGATTTAAATCAGAAGCTGAAATATTTATTAATACATCCACAGGAATATTACGATTTGAGTAGGATGTTAAAGCAATTCCTTTTCTTGTAACGGCAAATGAATTTGCCAAAATTGTTGGAGGAGTATTGTCAACACTAAAGCTGACTGAAGCATTGTTTGATGACTGGTCAAATTTATCAACAGC